>DATGJE010000104.1:0-22807 GCA_035295305.1 Candidatus Acidiferrales bacterium
TTTATCGGTTCGAATTTCATCCGCTACTTTCTCAGCGTGCATCCAGGCACTGAAGTCGTCAACTTCGATAAGCTCACATACGCCGGCAATCTCCAAAATCTTGCCGATATTGATGCGCAGCCAAATTATAGGTTTGTGCGCGGCGATATCTGCGATGCGGAAGCGGTGGAGCATTTGTGCGAAGAGCCATTCGATGCCATCGTGCATTTTGCCGCTGAAAGCCACGTGGACCGCAGCATTGCCGCGGCGCGCGAATTTATCCGCACGAATGTCGAAGGCACCCTGGTGATGATCGAAGCGGCGCGCAAAGGGAAAATCCCCCGCTTCCTGCACGTCAGCACGGATGAAGTTTACGGCAGCATGGCCCCGAAAGAATCGGCGACGGAGCAATCGCAGCTCGCTCCGAACAGCCCGTACGCCGCGAGCAAGGCCGCGTCCGATTTACTGGTGCGCAGCTACGTCCAGACGCACAAATTTCCCGCCGTGATCACGCGATGCACGAATAATTACGGCCCGTATCAGTTTCCGGAAAAACTGATTCCGTTGATGATTTCGAACGCCATGGACGGGAAAAAGCTGCCTGTCTATGGCGATGGGTTGAACGAGCGCGACTGGATTTTCGTTGAAGATCATTGTCGCGCGCTCGACGCTGTGCTGGAGAAAGGCCGGATCGGGGAAATTTACAATATTGGTTCTGGGCGTCCGGTGCCGAATATCGGAATCGTCCGCAGTCTGCTGAAACTGCTCAATGCCCCTGACGGACTCATCGAATTCGTGCAGGACCGGCCCGGGCACGATCGGCGCTACGCCCTCGATGATTCGAAAATCCGGCGTGAGCTTGGCTGGGAATCAAAGGTCGAACTCGATGCGGGATTGAAGCACACCGTGGATTGGTACCGCACTCATTCCGATTGGGTGCAGGAAGCCAAGAGCGGCGAGTATCAGGCTTACTACGAAAAATTCTACGTAAAGCGGCGAGCCACGCTCGCCCAACTGTAAATCTCCTTGAAAATATTCCTTACCGGCAAAGAGGGAATGCTGGCACGCGCGCTGGGCGAAGTGCTTGCGCCTCGTCACGAAATTCTTGCCGCGAGCCACCGCGATGCCGACATCACCGACGGTAAAGCGATTGCGCATGCGATTGAGATGGCCCAGCCGGATGCGGTGGTAAACGCAGCGGCCTTCACGGATGTGGACGCGTGCGAGAGTCAGCCCGAGTTGGCGTTTCGCGTGAACGCCGAAGGCCCGCGGAATATCGCTCTCGCCTGTAAACGATTTGGCATTTCGATGATGCACATCAGCACGGATTATGTTTTCGACGGCGAAAAGAGCGAGCCGTATATAGAGGAAGACGAGACGCGGCCCTTAAGCGTTTACGGCCGCAGCAAGCTCGAAGGCGAGAGGGAAGTGCAGAAAAAATTGGAGTGCTTCTGGATTGTGCGCGTGTGCAGTGTATTTGGCCCCTATCGCAAGAATTTCGTATCGCTGGTGGTTGAGCTGGGCCGCAAAGGCCAGCCGTTGCAGATCGTGAAGGACCAACGGTTTGCGCCGACGTACACATTCGACGCAGCGCTCGGCATCGAGCAAATTCTCAATCATGGTTCGCATGGAATTTACCATCTGACGAACCAGGGCTTCACCACGCGAATCGATTACACGCGGGAGATTCTAAGGCAAGCTGGCTTCGCGAACGTTCCAGTGGATCCCATTACAAGTGAACAGACAAAGCGCCCTGCCCGACGTCCTGCGAATTCGCAACTGGAAAATGCCCGCCTCAAACGAGAAGGTCTCCCACTGCTACCGACCTGGCAAGATGCGATACGCTGCTATTTGATCCAGCTTAACGCCATCTCGGCCGGCTAATTGAGATGACAAACCTCGACCGCTGAATTTCGATAGGGGCAGTTGGCAGCAGCTGAGTTCGGTTGCTGTAGCACGACCCAGGTGACTCCGTAGGTTCTCTGTAAGCGGGAAAAATCGCTAGCGCCGAAGCTTTTCCAGCCGCTAGCGGCTTGCGTCTGCGCCAGGCAATCGTCAGCGAGCGGCAACTCCGGATAGAGAGCCACCACGCTCCAATCCTTAATGCCGTCGGCCAGTCGGCTGCGTTCAGCGATAGCGCGGAACCCTTGATAATTTTCCCGCGGCTGAGTCATGTAATTTGGATCGAGAGCAAAGATAGCGTCATTGGGCGTGTTTCCCCGAATCCAGTCAAACGCCTGCACCCACAGATTTTTCGGAGCCGCGCCAGGCCACTCGACATGCCGGTCGCCGGGAAAAAGCTGGAACTGCGCGAAAGACAGCGCGGCGCAAATGGGAACAAACAGCAAAAGCCAGCGCATCGGCCGATTCTGCAGCAGCCACTCACCCAGCATTCCGCCGGCGAAAAGAGACAGAAATAGATAGACCAATTGCAGGCTGCGCATGGGTTGATAGAGCGCGAAAATTTCAAGACTCCGCGGAATTGTCACAATCAATGCGCCAGCGAAGAAGAGCAATTCGAAAAGAAATAGCGCCCAGGTCAAACGCGCAATCAATGGCTGATCTCGCTTCCGCGCGATTCTACTGAACCACCAGAGCAGAGCGAGCGGCCCGACAATACCGAGCCACTCATACCACTGCCAGCGGAGCAGAAAATAGTACCCATGACTGTGCAGGGCTTGCCAATAAGCAGCCGACGGCGACTTCAACGAAAATCTCGGGATCAATAACGCTGCTGAACCAACCGAAGCCAAAGCCAAAGCCAAAGCCAAAGCCAGTGGATCTCGCCGTTTGTTCAACATCAGAAGGAGTACAACAAGAGCCACACCAAACACAACCATCAGCGGCTGTATCACCGCGGTGAGAATAAGCCACAAAATAGTGACGAAATATTTTCTTTCAAGTACCGCGTTAATGGCGAAAACAATTCCGAAGGCCGAGAAGGAGCGCGGGTTCAAATACGCATCAAAAATGTACAGAGCGGTGCCCGCCACGGGCAAAGTAAGCAGCGCTGCGACCATAACAACGGCAGCCCATCGCCCAGCCTGAGATAAAAAACATTTTGAAGCGATTTTCCAGCAGGCCAAGAGAAAAAGAAAGACCGAGGCCAGGTACCAGAGAAAAAGCACCCAATCGAGCGAGAGATGCGTTAGGCGCACCGTCCATGCGATGAGGTCGGGGAAAAAAGTGAGGTGTGCGTGCGTCTCGAAAAATTCCTGACCGAACGGGTAATAAGAAGGATGGAGAATTTTTACAATGCCGGGAATATAGATCTCGGCGTCTTCTGTCCTTGGGTGATAGCCATGAATCAGCAGCGCGGCAATGGTTAGCAAAAGCAGAAGCGCGACATCTTTCCGCTTCACGCCGCGCCCTCCAGTTCACGGAATCGCGAATCCCAGCGGCCATCCTCGCAGCGCAATGCAGTAGTGCCTCCCACGTGTTTTCCAGCCAGGGATGCTCGCGCCACGCTGGCATCCTAAGTGCGGACAGGCGCAACTTCGCGGGCGCCGTTCGAATAATAGTCAGGGTTGAGCTTGCGGCCGTTTTCCTTGAAGATGCGGAAGTGCGCGATGCCAAGTTTTTGCAGCGCAAATTTGAAGGAAGTGGCCACCACGCCAAAACCGTAGCGTACGCTCCGGCGGAAGTTAATCGACGAAGCCTCTTCGAAATAACGCGCCGGGCAGGAAATCTCCCCAATTCGAAAGCCAAAAAACAAAACTTGCGCCAGCACCTCATTGTCGAAAAGGAAATCGTCCGAATTTTCGAGCAGTGGCAACGCAAGGAGCACTTCGCGACTGAACGCGCGATAGCCGGTATGGTATTCGGATAATTTTGTTCTGAGCAACAGATTCTCAAACGCCGTTAGGACACGATTGGAAATGTATTTGTAAAGCGGCATGCCCCCGCGTCGCGCGCCGCCGCCTAGAATGCGCGAGCCAAGCGCGACGTCGCAACTGCCGCACGCAATAAGTCCGGCGAGCGACGGCAGCAACGCCGGGTCGTACTGATAATCGGGATGAAGCATCACGACGATATCGGCGCCGGCCGCTAGTGCTTCCCGATAGCATGTTTGTTGGTTGCGTCCGTATCCGTAGTTGCGGTCGTGTACGAAGATTTGCAAGCCAAGTTTTTCGGCGATGCGAACCGTTCCGTCCGTGCTCGAATCATCGACCAGAATTTTAATGTCAACCGCGCTGGGGAGATCGCGGGCAGTTGCTTCAAGCGTCTTCTCCGCGTTATACGCGGGCATGACGACAGCGATTCGCTTGTCCTGAATCATGCTTTTCCGGGGATGCGGATTCAGCTATCTCCGGCGACCGCCTCGTTCTTCGTGTAACGTGAAGAACATCGCCACAAAAAATTACGGGCGTCTCACTAACTCACTCAGTGCATCGTAATGACGTGTGCATGCGGCGTCAAGAAATATTGGGCGGCGCCGATTTCTAGTTTGCTATAGTGGCCGCAACGCGAGCCGCTCGGGAAAAGGGTGAAAACGTGGTTTGGGAAGAAACGTGGAATCTGGCGATAGATTCGCTGCGCGCGAACAGGTTGCGCGCGATGCTGACTATGCTCGGTGTCGTCATCGGCAGCGCGTGCATCGTGCTCGTGGTCACAGTCGCATTGGCCGGGAAACGCTTCATTATTGGCCAAATCGAAGCCGTGGGTTCAAACATTGTGTACGCCTCGCTGGTGGAATCCGGCATCGGCCAGACAACAACACTCGGCGATCAAATTTCAATGGCTGACCTCGAAGCCATCCGGCAGGGCATTCCTCAGGTAACGCATGCGGCAGGCTCGCACGATATTGCGATGACAGTGGTGGCGGGCAGTGTCGCCCGTCCCGTAAGCCTCGTGGGCGTCACCCCGGAATTTCAGCAGATTCGCAATTTCCTGATTGTGAGCGGGCGTTATTTTGATGACGGCGACTTCACCAGCAACAGTAAAGTTTGCCTGCTCACGGAGCACATGGCCAAGGTTGCGTTTCCTTATGACGATCCTCTCGGACGCAATATCCGTGTTGGGGAATTAAGTTTTACTGTAATCGGCCTTTTCCGCGAGCGCGTGCAGACATTCGGCCAGACGGAGATCGCCACGGATTCCGTGCTCGTGCCATTCTCGTTGATCCGATACTATACGGGCGAAAGCTCCATTCGAACGCTCTATGCGCAGGCGGACAATCCGCAGGATGTCGAACTGGTGACGCAGGAAGTTGCGGAGGTTTTGAAAGCGCGCCATCGTCCTGCCGCGGAATACAGCGTGCTGAATTTGTCCTCGATTCTCGAAACCGCAAAGCATATCTCGCTCGCTCTGACCATCGTATTGCTGCTGATTGCGATGATTGCGCTGGTGATCAGTGGCATTGGGATCATGAATATCATGCTCGTCAGCGTGACGCAGCGGACGCGTGAGATTGGAATTCGAAAGGCCATTGGAGCGCGACGCCAGGAAATTCTCTACCAGTTCTTGGCCGAGGCGACGATTATCAGCGGTGCTGGGGCACTTGTAGGAATTGGCGTGGCGGTTATCATTCCATTTTTCATCTCGGCGACTTTGCAACTGTTGCCCGTTCCCGCCAACATTGCAATCCCGATTTCGTGGCCTTCCGTGGTGCTTGCGTTTGTTGTATCGTGTGCCACAGGAGTAATATTTGGTTATCTGCCTGCCAGTAAGGCGGC
Organism: Candidatus Acidiferrales bacterium; assembly: GCA_035295305.1. Taxonomy (GTDB): domain Bacteria; phylum Acidobacteriota; class Terriglobia; order Acidiferrales; family UBA7541; genus DAHUXN01. Next base: position 5,655 of record DATGJE010000104.1, read on the forward strand.
AAAACTCCAACCGGTGGAATCTCTGCACTATGAATAAAATAAAAATAAAATCTCAGTCTTTGACGATAATTTGCTGCGCGATTTTCGGCACTATATTTGCAGCGCCTTTGTTGGCGCAGCAAATTCAACAGCCACTCAAACTGAAAGCGCAGGAGGCGAATACAATGCCTGCGAAGGCGGCCACCCAGACAACACTGCCGTCACCGTCGGCCGCGACCCCGCAGCTCGCACAAGGCCTCCTGACGCTTGACCAAGTGGTGAATCTGGCGCTTGCACACAGCCCCGATTTAGCGTTGGCGCGCGTCCGCTACACGGTCGCTCAAAATGTTGCGGGAGTGGATCGCTCCGAATTTCGCCCGAATCTTTTCACCGGTTCGGGAGCGGCGTACACAAATGGTTTTCCGCAGACGCCGGGGGGCGCGCCGCCGTCCGTATTCGAAGTGTCGTACACGCAGGCGCTTCTTGATCCGATAAAGCGCGGCGCTCTGCACGCTAATGAGGACCGCGCGAAAAATCAAGAGCTCGAATACCAGAATATGCGCGATACCGTGATGGTGCGTGCGGCTTCGGCCTATCTCGAGCTGGCCGACGTGCGCCACTCGCTCGATTTGCTGCGCGGCGAGCGCGACAGCCAACAAAGAATCCTGGACGTGACGCAGCAACGCGCTTCGGCGGGGCTCGAGTTACCCGTAACCGTGACGCAGGATGAACTCCAACTGGCGAAGACGAGCCAGCGCATCGTGCAGTATGAGAGCCGTGATGAGATCCTCTCCGACCAAATCCGCGACATGACCGGTCTCCCGCCCGATGAGCCCGTCGATGTATCTTCGTCGGAAGTACTGGCTTCCCAGGCGACTGAACCTGCATCCAACTTAGTAGCTGCGGCGCTCGGCCACAGTCCCGAAATTCGCGAGGCCGAAAACGAGCGGACCGCTCGTGAGCATTTACTGAAGGGCGCGAAGGCCGCCTACTGGCCCACCATATCTCTGGTCGGGGAATACAACGTGTTGAGCAAGATCAACAACTATGACGTGTTTTTTAATCATTTTCAGAGGAACAACGTCAATGTTGGCGTGCAAATCCAAATTCCTATTTTCAGCGCGCGCACCTCGGCGGCTGCGGCATTGGCGCACAGCCAGTTGAACGAAGCAGATCTCGAATTGGCAAACGATAAGCGCACTGTGCGTATCGGAGCCGAGCAAAAGGTCCGGACGCTTCGGGAAACGGACGCCGGGAAAGACGTTGCGCAACTGGATTTACAGCTCGCGCAGGAGCAGCTCCAGGATATTCAGGTAAAGTTCAATCAGGGGCGTGCCACGCTGCGCGATCTGGAGCAGGCGAGGGTCGTCGAAAACGAAAAGTGGTTGGCATTTCTTGACGCGAATCTCTCGCGCGAGAAGGCCCAACTTGATCTGTTGCAGGCCACTGGGCAGCTTGCCGAGGCTTTCCATTGAGGGAACAATTCGCAAAGCTTTTCTATTCCCTCGGTATGAATTCGAGTAGAATGAATTTCTACGCACGGACAGGTCTTTGGCGATGCGGCCGTCCCGAACCAGGAGGATGTTGAATGCCGTCGGTAATGAAAACACTATTGCTCAATCCCCCGAGCTTTGAAAATTTTGACGGCGGCGCAGGTTCTCGCTGGCCGGCCACACGCGAAATTGAGTCTTATTGGTACCCGGTCTGGCTGACCTATCCTGCCGGAATGTTGCCAGGGAGCCGATTGCTTGATGCTCCTCCGCACAAAGTTTCGCCGCAGCAAACCATCGAGATATCCAAGGATTACGAGTTTTTAGTGCTGTTCACGTCCACGGTGGGGTTTCAGAGCGACGTGAAGCTCGTCAGAAAAATGAAAGAATTGAACCCCGGGCTAAAAGTTGCATTCGTCGGCCCGCATGTGCAGATCAAACCCGAGGAAAGCCTCCGGGCGGGTTCGGATATCGATTTCATCGTGCGCGGCGAATTCGATTACGCCGTTACGGACTTCGCGAAAGGGAAGCCGCTCGGCGAAATTGCCAACGCAAGCTATATAAAAGACGGAAAAGTGGTTCACAATGCGACTCGCGCGCCGCTACACACCGCCGAGCTGGACGAATTGCCGTTTGCGACCGACGTTTACAAGCGTGATTTGACGATTGAACGTTACAACGTGCCGTTCTTGCTGCATCCCTTCGTTTCCTTTTACACAACGCGGGGCTGCCCTGCGCAATGCACTTTTTGCCTGTGGCCGCAGACGCTTTCGGGCCACACATGGCGTGTGCGCTCGGTCGACAGCGTCGCTCGTGAATTCGAGCAGGCGCACCGCATGTTTCCGCAAGCCAAGGAATTTTTCTTCGACGACGATACGTTCAATATTCGCAAAGACCGTGTGCTCGAGTTGTGCAAGAGGTTCAAACCCGTAGGTTTCCAATGGTCGTGTACGGCGCGCGTCCACAGCGACTACGAGACGCTTGCCGCGATGGCCGATGCCGGCGCGCGATTGTTCATCGTCGGCTTCGAGTCCGGTGACCCGCAAATTCTGAAAAATATCAAGAAGGGCGCAACGATCGAGATGGCTCGCACCTTCGCGGCCAATTGCAAGAAGGTTGGCATTCGCGTTCACGGCGACTTCATCATTGGCCTTCCGGGAGAAACGAAGGAAACGATCCAGAAGACGATGGATTTTGCCAGAGAGCTCGATTCCGAAACCATTCAGGTTTCGATGGCCCACGCCTATCCCGGCACGGAGCTTTACAATTTGGCTTCAGCAAATGGCTTCCTCGCCACCGAAGCTCTTGCCGATTCGGGCGGCCATCAGCTTCCGCACCTCGAGTATCCGGGATTGAACCGCGAAGAAATGATGAACGCGGTGAACCAATTCTACGATTCCTATTATTTCCGTCCGCGCGTTGCGTGGCGAATCGTTCGTGAGGCTCTATGGGATGCTCACGAGCGCAAGCGTCTGTTCCACGAAGCGGTTTCTTTTTTGCGCTTGCGCGCCGAGCGGTTGAAATACGCGAAGAGTGGCAAGGGACCCGCGAAGAACCAGCCTCCGTCTGTATCCGTGACGACGATTCCATCGCATGCGAGTACGGAATTCACGGAAACACAAGGCGCATGAAACTTCCTCATCGGCTACACGGCAAGACGATCTGTTTGATCGGCCTGATGGCAATTTTCGGGTCGCTCGGCGACGTCTTGCTGCGCAAAGGCATGAAGCAGATCGGCGCCGTGTCTAACTGGCGGCCTGACGCGCTGCTCGCAACGTTCGAAAGAACATTCCACTCGGGTCCTATCTGGCTGGGAATCACCTCGCTGCTGCTGTTCTTTGTCGCGTACGTGCTTGTGCTCTCGTGGGCCGATTACAGCTATGTCCAACCCGCTTCGGCAACTGGTTATCTGTTCGTGGCCCTGTTGGGTTACCTTCTGCTCGGCGAAGTGATTCCACGAATGCGTTGGATTGGCGTCCTCGTAATTTGCCTGGGTGTATTGCTCGTGGGTGGAACGCCGCCCCGCACGACGGAGGAAGGATGACGGTGCGCGACGCAGTATTTTTATTCATCGTTATCGTTGCCGGAACAGGCGGCGAGTTGGCAGTCACCCATACGATGAAGCAAATCGGCGAAGTTCAAAGTTTTTACCCGCACCACTTGTTGCGCGTGATCTTGCGTGCCTTCCGCAGCGGCTGGATGTGGTTCGGCCTTGCATTGATGACCCTTTCGTTTTTCTCGCTCCTGATGCTGCTTTCCTGGGAAAACGTCAGCTTCGTCGTGCCCGTGACGGCCCTGAGCTATGTTCTGGGCGCTTTTGGCGGCAAGTTCCTGCTGGGCGAGCGCGTCGAGCCCCGGCGCTGGCTCGGCGTCGCGCTGGTTTGCCTTGGAGTTCTGCTCGTTTGCGTTGGCTAAGCGACACGTCCGGAAATACATCAGGGAACGGATCGAGGAAAAACTCAAAGGCTGGCCATGTGGCATGAAGTTCTACGTTGGTCTGTACTTGCCCTCGCGCTGGGCCCCTTTGGTTACTATTTGCTCGCCATCACCGCCGCCCGCCGTTTCTTCCGCAGCCGTCCCCCAATTTCCAAAGATTTTGCTCCTCCCGTCAGCATCTTGAAACCAGTGCGTGGGCTGGATCGCGAAGCGTACGAGAACTATGCGAGCTTCTGCGTTCAGGAGTACCCGGAATTTGAAATTGTCTTTGGCGTCACGGAAGATACGGATCCCGCCATTCCCGTAATTGAAAAACTGATTCGCGATTTTCCGCGTTGCAAGATCCGGCTGCTGATTGGTGCGGAACAGTTGGGCACCGGTGACAAGGTGAACAAGCTTTGCCGCATGGTGCGCGAGGCCAAGTACGACATTTTAGTCATCAGCGATAGCGACATCCGCGTTGCACCGGACTATCTGTACGCAGTTGCTGCGCCCTTCGCGGATCCCAAGGTCGGGGCGGTCACCTGTCTCTACCGCGGAATAACGGACGGAACTCTTGTGTCCGAAATGGAAGCGCTCGGCAACACGTCGGACTTCGACGCGGGAGTCCTCTCGGCCTGGCAATTGGGTGGCGTCGATTTCACGCTGGGTGCGACCATGGCCACCACGAAAGAACATCTCGCTGAAATCGGTGGTTTTGAGGCGCTGGTCGATCATTTTTCGGATGACTACGAACTGGGTCATCGCATCCATGCGCTCGGTTATCGTGTGGAGGTGACCACCTTTCCGGTTTTTACCGTGTTTCCCTCGCAAACGCTCGCCGAATGCTTCCGCCATCAAGTTCGTTGGACGCTGACGATGAAGCACTCCCAGCCGTGGGGGCACTTTTCGCTGATTTTCACGCACGGTCTGCCGTGGGCGATTCTGGCCGCGGCGATTGCTCCGTCGTGGCCAGTTGCTCTATTTTACTTGGTTGGTTATTTGGTTCTGCGTGGATGGATGGCGTGGACGGTGGGCGTCTGGGGAGTGAATGACCCGCTGCTGCGCAAGAAAATGTATCTCGTGCCCCTGCGTGATGCCTTTGCATTCATCGTGTGGCTGACTAGCTTCTTCAAGCGCCGCATCGAATGGCGCGGCTCGGAATATTACATCCGCAACAAACGGTTGGTTCCCGTCGAATAGGCTTTTCGCCGCTGGTTTTCTGTTGCCTTAGATTCCAGGATTGAAATAAGCGGAATGCTACTGGTTGAGACGGAAGCGCACCGTCACGACATATTGTGTCGAGATGGCCTTACCGTCGAGCATGGCCGGCGAATACTTCCATTGCCGTACGGCGTTCACCGCGGCTGAGCGCAATAGTATTGGCCCGGAGACTACCTTTGTCGAAGTCACTTTGCCCGACGCATTGATCTCCGCCTGGATCTTCACTTCGCCTTCCACGTGATTCGCCGCCGCAAGCTGCGGATATACAGGCGCGACGGACGATACGAGCTTGGGAAGTTGAACGTGGCCGCCTTGGACAACATCGGGCTCGGGAGGAGCCGGCGCGACTAGATTCGAGCCCCCAACACCGGAAACAAGTGACCCTAAATTCCCGTTGGGCATTACGGGAATTTCCTTGGAGCTTGCGGCACCCACATCTGGAACAGGGGCAGTCACGTGAGCCGCATTGCGCGGCTTGATTTCTGCATGCGCCTTCAAATCACCTGCGTAAATATCAGCCATGCCGGTGGAAATAGAAATAGCTGGCCGGCCTGTTGCCGCTGCGCTTTTTTGCGAAACGTGCTCGGACCCCGTTGTCATCGAGTTCCGGTGCGTTGCCGAAACCGGCGCGGGAGCGTCAGCGTCTCGCTGAACCTGCGGCGGCGGTGTGGAGGAAGAAGTTACCGGGACAGATGGAGTCGTCGTCACGACTTCATCGAGCGCTGCTGGCGGTTGCTGCGAAGATGAAGGAGACGACGAAGAAGGAGACGGCGAAGATGACGTTACGGCCGTCGGCTTCGTTATTTGTGTCGTGACCTTGGGATTCCGGCGCAAATACATTGCGCCCGCTGCGACGAACGCCAATACCACCACAACAGCCGCAGCAAATATTAATACTGACGAGTTCCGCTTGGGAGTGGAGGCTGGCTGCAGCAGAGACGAGTAATCGATGGCGGCAATTGTCTTGTGCGATGCTCTTGCGCCGGCCTGGCGCGTTGGCTCCTGCTGATGTTCTTCCCCTGTAAGCGTAGCGGCCGCTTCGCGCGAAAAGATTTCTTCCTGCGTGGTGAGCAAATCGAAAATAGGCTGTTCCGTGGCAAGGCTGCTGGCACGTTTTGGCTTCGCCGGCGCCACGGCAGGCACTCTGGATGCACTCAGGGCTTTGCGGTCGGCGGATGGAGAACCCGACGCCAAAGGAACTAGATCTTCGGTCGCTCCGGGCCGCTCATTCCCATATTCACTCGTCGGAACAGAAAGGTTGAGTTCTCTGGAGGGAGTAGGCTTTGTCGTTTCACGAACCGGTGGCACGGCCGGGGCAGGTTGTGCTTCCACGCGCGCTGGCTTCTGAATTACGGGCGCAACCGGAGTCGCCAACGGTTTTGGAGCAGCAGGCGCCGAAACAGTTTTGGGACTCTCTATAGTCCGCGCCGAAGGCAGCGGGTCAGATGGGAAATGAACGCCCCAGAATCCTGGTGTAGGCTGGGCGAATTCGAGTTTGACATAGTGGGCGATGCTTGGTGCAGTGTTGACTTGGATGATGCGGCACAGCGCGGTTTGCTTCGTCAGTAGGTTCGTCAAGACCATCGAGTGGCCCGTGCGCACCCGAGCGCGCAGTTTCACCACGGCGCCGCGCGGAAACACAATCATTGTCGTGGTGTCTTCTTCGAACGGCTCCACGTGCTCTGTCGATTCGAGCACCACCGCCGCCACTTGTGATCCGTGAACGCGAACTGCGACCTCCAGTCCAAACGCTTCGGCTTCCAGATCACTGCCTGTCTTGGATTTCGAAGCAGCCGGTGAAATCGGGAGTTCCGTCGTAATGCTGGCCATTGCGCTATACCCTCAAGGGTGATTTTCGTGGGAGGCGCGAGCTAAGGCAATAGTACTGGACTTTTTTTTCGGAACACTGTCCGTGCGTACAGGCCCTGACCCTTGGACTTGCGCCTCGCAGTCGATTGCAGTCCAGCTCCTGTCTCGTACTAAGGACAACATCGTCGTGTAACGCACCGTCCTGTGCGTCATCTTGTTGATATGGGGGGTTCGCTCAGAATTCGGATGGCGAGGTGGGAGGAATGGAACCAATTATCGCGCTGCTTACGCTGGTTGCGCAGCATTCGATACAACAGCAAGCAATTCTTGATGCATTGATAAGGAAGGGTGTTGTCTCAATTGAGGAAGTACAAGCGGAAATGCCGAAAACGGAAGCCGAAGCTGGCCGCAGGTTCGACCAGCTAAAGGCAGAATTCTTCACTTTGTGGAGCAATTTCGGCAAGACGAAACAATAATCGGCCGATCGTCTACGCGAACCATCGGATGTCCCGCTTCGGCTAAATCTCTGGGCTGGTTGACGAAAGTGGCGTTCGTTAATAAAGTAGTATGCAGGGCCGTGTCGGTGGCCCTATTTTTGTGGCCGTCCGATTGGGAGGTCGTACAATTGGCAGTACATCAGATTCTGGATCTGATTATCCTGGTTCGAGTCCAGGCCTCCCAGCCAATCCTTTTAGTTAGTTAGAGCCTTGGCCGCAGTGGGTTGATCCTGCATTTGCCCCGAATTTGCGATTCGCCAAAATGCAACCGAGTTTCAACTAGGCATCGGCCTGGGCGCCAGGCGGCCACCATGCCCAACGATAGAAGTAGGGTGCCGCCAATCACGGTTAGAGTCTGGTCTCGGTGCGGATCGGAGATAGCAACAAACAGAAGAATAGTCCCGAATAAGAGCCAAATCGATGCGAAACCCACGCCAAGATCGTCCAACATAAGTTCTCCAATGCCTTTGCTCGACCAATCGTCAGTATTGCGCCTTTCCTCGAGGGTCTTTCCGAATGGGAAGCCGGTGCTAGGGATTACAACCAGGATGCAACGCGCTCTCGTCTAGACATGTGATTTGGGTAGCATGAGGCGATCAGCGTGGAGTCACGCGCCAAGTCAAGATTGTTCTGCAAGGCGGAGGTTCACGTGCCACACGAAAACGGTAGTCCTTCTGGAAAGAGGCCGTACCATTCCCCCGCCTGTATGAGGAGATCGATCCCGGAAATTGCGGCATTGCTTCGCAAGGAAGTCTCAGGCTGTGAAAAAACGTCCGAAATCGAAGGACCGACAGTTCTGTCTCAAGGGCCAATTCTCGTCGTTGTGGGCTACCAAGGTCACATTGCCGAAATCGGACAGACGCTGGGCGCCGGTACACCTCGTTTGCAACAGAAACCAGCTGCGAATGGCGAGGAGTTAGTCTTAATGCGATTGAATGTAAGACAACGCGCTTCGTCTCCGGGCACCTTTCTGCTGCTTGACCTCAGACGCCGCCCTAACGGAGGCGACAGACTGCTTGATTCGATCGCGAGGAAACTAGACGCGAACTATGTCACCCCCGTCGTCATACTGGTTACCTCGCTCGAACAGTTTTGCCAGTGGGGGTCAACTAACCGGAAGCATTGCTGGAAATACCGCGGTCGCCCGTCTTCGGCCGATTTGACGACGGCTCTTCTATCGCTTCTCCTTTTGTGGGCGGAGTTGGCGAAATTTCCAAAAGAAACCTTTCTTGATTATTATGATTCACACCGGAACTAGAACTCAGACTGAGGAAACTACTAGCGCAAGATAATCGTCACTTCCGGTCGTGATCGCCCAGTTACGACGCCCGGAATAGATGTGCCGAAATCCCGCACGTTCGCAAGAGGAATTACAAGAACCTCCTTACACACCTGTTTCTCGCTGCTCGGTAAGATAAGCATACTCATTCAGTCGAGTTTCCTGACACATTCTGTCCATAGCCTAGTTTCAGTGTGAACCATTTACCAAATTTAGGAGGCGATATGAATTTCCGGAAGATCAGTTTGTTTGCTGTGTTCGCGTTGGTAGTTGTTTCACTAGACCCGATTACGCACCATTCCGCAGTTTCTTCTAGCCAGGCCAAGTTGTTGCGTGCCGACGGAGGACTTCCTATGCCCCCGCCGATGGGACCTAGCTCTTTGGTTTCGCAAGGTTCAACTCTGACAGCCGACGGAGGACTTCCTATGCCCCCGCCGATGGGACCTAGCTCTTTGGTTTCGCAAGGTTCAACTCTAATGGCCGACGGAGGGCTCCCTATGCCTCCACCGCCGCCCTCGTCGCCATGGGGAGTCGTCGCAGTCGTCTCCTAGTTATCAGACCCGAACAAATGTGAAGGCGTCCAATCCGCGTGATTGGAAGCCTTAATGCGGCACGGAAGACGCAGAGCGTTAATGATTGAAAAGGGGGGAAGGTTAACGATCTTTCCCCCCTTCTTCCTGTGTTAATATGTGCGACAAGCAACGTGGCACACGGAGCAGACCAACTCGTTTGGTGGACATGCATTTTACTCGAAGCTATTCTTGTGCTTCACTCTATCCCTGCGATGTTGAAGAGATTCCCCATTTTCTATGGCTACGTCGCATGTGTTCTCGTAAGAGATGTGTCGGCAATTCCGATTTACAGAATGTGGCCCGGTGTGTATGGGCCGTTTTATTGGTCCACGGCGTTTGTGACGGCAATTCTGGGTTACGCAGTGATTCTGGAGATCTACAGTCGAAGTTTGGCAAGATTTCCGGGCGTGGCACGCTTGATCCGCATTGTATTGGTAGGGCTACTTTTTTTGGTCGCAGTGAGAGCGTTCGCCGAACTATTTGGTGGCGCTGCAAATCCATTGGCATCGTCCGCGGCGCTTCTCGAACGCGACCTGCGGACCTTACAGGCAGTACTGCTCGGTGCGCTCCTTTGCATTTTTAGTTTTTATCGAATCCCGATTGGCAAAAACCTTCGGGGCATCATCGTTGGTTATACGCTCTACGTAGGGGTGCGAGTAATCGAACTCACGGCTTACACCCAATTGGGAAAAGCCACGGGGATTTTTGTGAGCAAGATTGAACCCATGAGCTACTTGATTTGCCTTGTGGTGTGGACAGTGGCGCTCTGGTCGCGCGCCCCGGAACCAATTGCCGATGCGGTGCCCACCATCGAACAAGACTACGATCCTCTTATGCGGCAAACTAGAACGCAACTCTCGCGCGCATGCGCCTTTCTAACAAGGACAGTTCGCCCGTGATCCCGGCTCTATTTTCGATCGTGATCGGTGTGCTGCTCTTGGGGTTCCTGACCCATTGGGCTCTCAGGGGAAGTTCGTCTGTACCTGTCGCCGGAGCTTCCCCGGCGGCTACCTCCAAAGCTTTGCGGTTGGAATTACCGTCGGCGGACCTCATCGAAAGGCTGCTCGACCCGCGCGATCTCGCTTTCGTCCGCAAGGAATCGCCGGCCGAAACCGTAAGATTATTTGAACAGGAGCGCCGGGCGCTGGCGATCTCTTGGCTGCGACACACCCGCCGACAGGTGGGGCGCCTGATGAGTTATCACGTGGGTGCGGTCCGTCAGAACATTAATCTCCGGCCTGCGCTTGAGATCCAGTTGGGACTTTACTATGTCAGGTTTCTGGTACTGTACGAGCTGATTCTGGCGCTTTCTTACATTCGTGGTCCGTACCAGATCCGGCTCATGATGGGTTATGTGGTCGGCGTCACTACGCAACTGCGCGGAGTATCGGATAAACTGCTTGGTGCTGCACAGTTTTCGACACCGGCCAGCGCGCCTCCACCGACACAGTGAGCGAAACTTAGGATTTATTCATGGCCAAACAGATAGGAATTCAGGCTGCCATTGCCGATCTGAAGAAACACACCTTGCCACGATTGCCCGGTGATATTGCGAGATTGGTTTACCTCGCCTCCACGCGCGATTACAACACGGGAAAGTATTACCATGAGGGACTCTCGCACATCTATACGCAGGAGTTCGCCGCGCGCGCCCTCCAGGAATGCCACAAGGACGTCTTCCAGAGCCTTGTGCGCTCGCCAATCGAGGATCTGCTCGTGCAATTTGAGCTTTATGTTGGTTCTGGCTGCGCGCAAGCCGACGAATTTATCGATTTTTGGGAAAAGGCTGAGCCGTATCGAGTGGCGATCCCACTAGCGTCAGATCCGCTTTCCGCGCAACTCTTCAATTCAAACGTCAAGATCGCTTTGGCAATTTTGAGACACCGCGAGAATAATCCTCGGAATAGTTCACCAGCCGCATTGCTACAGCCGTAACCTGTCCCACAATCTCAGCTTCCTCTGGCCACGCGACCTGCTGCGTTGAACACGGGGAAAGAGGGTGCGGAACAAGGGTAAGCTTCCCATTTAACAGCTCGCACCAAGAACATGCATAACCGTCGCGAAGCTCGATAAAATAAATCGGTCGATCAAGCTCTGTTCGCCACGGGCCGGGTTGAATTTCATTTTTCTCACCATCAATTTGAACGAACGATCCCGGCCGCAACAAGGGATAAAGAGTGAAATCCTTTTGCCCGATGTACCCGTATAAACCATGGCGAAGATCAAGGCTCTGAATAATCGGTATTGGCACTTCGCCCCAGATCTCCACCATGCGGGACAACAGACTGCTTCGCTCGATATTGAACCCGCGGTCGAAGCGGACGGGAAACATAACGGGCTGAGATTCGTCGGGAATTTCCAGCTTTACAATGTGAGTCTTTTCCAAGGGCAATGAGAACTGGTAGCCGAAAATTTTCGTCAAGTCCACGCCGAAGAGGGTCAAGAGTTCATTGAAGCCCGTCCGATAAATAATGCTGAGACTAAAAAGTTTGTGAATACTCGGAACAGCATCGGTGTTTTCTATCTGTGTCAACCAGGCATTCGAGATTTGAAAATACTCGTTGCCCTCATCCTGCGCTATTTTTCGGCTGAACTCTTCTACTTCTCGCGTCGTGATTCCGAGGTGATTCCGTAGGTTCTTCAATCGTTCGCCCGCGCGCACGGCCATCCCTCTATTGGACGAAGCCACCATGGAACCCCCGGTTAGAATGCCTGCTTGCAAAGCAAAGCGTCAAGAAACTGTTCGACATCACCAAAACACGCAGGGTCACAATGCCTGTGCCCCCGTGAGCATGGCATTGCCAGGCGTCAAGTTTATCATAGAGAGTTTTTGCGCCGGGAGTTGTGAATTCAAGGCCTAAATCGAGCGAATGCGCAATCTAGGTGTTCTGCCCTGCCGACCCGTAAGCGAGGGAGTTGTTCAAACGGCGGTCCAGCATCGCTGCCGCGAACTTTGCGCATTCTGTCAGTTCCCGATTCGCCCAATTTGATATCGACGGAAGCGCTCTCCCGCTCAGTTTCCGAAACGCGCGTAGCGCTTGATAATATATGATGACTTCTTTCATCCAGAGATTGCTTTCGTGTAACGAACGTCCCAATTCCTCGGATGCACGAGTCAGCATCTCGAAATGCTCTGCACAAATCTCAGCGTTGGCGATACCCGTCGCGCTCTCAAGCGCACTCGAAAGCGGCTGCGCGGCAATGGTGATCCAGATCGATCTCCATTGGGAGATGCCAAACTGAAGCAACGCCGTCAGCGACATCACGCAAATGAGTGCTGCAATCATGTGTACTAGTTTGGTGCACCACGATCGCCTTGGCAATGGGCCTAAGGTACTATTCGCTCTAATTAATGAACTTACAGGCTCTTGAGGGACTCCCTTCAAGCAGTATGCAGGGGGTAGGGGGTTTTCAAAGGCAGGTCGGATTCGTCTGTTGATTGGAGGGATTGAGCTGCATGGGTATGGACGATTTAGAAGTCGACCCGAAGAACGTGACGTTTCGCCCCTGGGACTACTCCGACCGCTTGCGCGAGCTTCGTAAGCGCGATTGGTGGATGTGGGGTTCTTCCGTCATCGTAAACCTGCTGCTGACGGCAGGCATCGTTTCACTCTCCTTCCCAGCCATCTTGGCCGACAGGCAGTCTGCTTTAGGCTCCGGGGCGCTCAAGACCATTCTGGGTCTTGTTGGCATGATTCTGCTGTTTATTGGCTACCTCACATACGAGAAATTCCTCATCAACAGACTTCGTATTGAGCTTGCCGAACGGCAATTTCAGTCTTCGCTCTGGCGCAATCTAGCCTTGGTCGATCCCCTGACGGGTCTTTACAACCGCCGATTCGCCGAGCGCCACTTGAAGGCGGAAATCGCACGCGCCCGCCGCCGCGGCTATCCGCTGACGCTTGTACTGTTTGACCTCGACAATTTTAAACAGGTGAATGACCGCTTCGGCCATCCTGCGGGGGACGCGGTTCTCAAAGGCTTCGCCGATCGTCTGGCTGAAGTTATTCGGGAAGGCGATTTAGCAGCGCGTCTGGGCGGCGATGAATTTATGCTTCTGCTCGCCGATTGCAATTCTTCTCATCTCCCCGCCATCCTTCGCCGCTTGGAATCGATTCATGTGCAATGCGGCGCGAATCTTCTTCCCGTGACCTTCTCGAACGGCGCGGCGGAATGCCAAGACGGAGATCGGCCCGAAGACCTCTTTCATTACGCCGACAAACAGCTGTACGACAACAAGCAAGCGCGAAAGCAACCGGTTACTGCGCCGCCTAAGTAACGACTTCGCTATACGCGCGTCCACGATCCGTTCCTTCGCTGCTTTGAGAGCTTCTTTCCCTCTCGATTCAGTTCCGTATGGCCTGATTTTCGGCAACAGTTTCCAGATTCTTGCTTAGGAAAGAAAGCAGGATTCCGGTTTCCGGGTCGAAGAAAAGCCCTCTCTGTGAAGATTGAGTTGGGAGCCGACCCCACATCCTTTTGGTGCGTCTGGATTCCGTCTTGGGAGGCTAGAGTCTGTCAGAATCGAGCGTCGTGAAACCGGAGAAGCGATGAGGGCCGCCGCTGCGGCTCCGATCGACACGACCGTGCGGCGCATCGAGCGCCGCCAATGGTGGCTTTTCTCTTCGGGCATTATTGTCACGATCCTTTTGACAGTGGGGATCATCTCGTTCGCGCTACCCGTACTTAATCCCGGAGCTGGTTGGTACTTTCCCGTAGACGCTAATCTGTCAGTCCACGCACTCCTCGGATTAGTTCTTCTGTTTGACGTGTATGTGGTCTTTCAGCAATTTCAGATTTACAGATTTCGGCAGCGCGTCCGCGAGCGCGAAGAATTGTTTCGCCTGATCGGGGAAAACGCAGCCGACATGATCGCCTTGGTCGACGCGGATGGAAAGCGCCTCTATAGCAGCCCGTCGTATAAGAAGCTGCTTGGCTATTCGGACGAAGAGCTTCACCAAACCACATTCTATGAACATATTCATCCCGATGACCGTGCGCTCGTTGCCTCCGCAACCAATGAAGCCCGCCGGTCGGGGATAGGCCGCCGAGTCGAGTATCGCATCCGGCGCAAAGATGACAGCTGGCTGGTTGTCGAATCGACGGCTAACCTCGTCCAGAACCAAGGCAGCGCCGGGAAGAAGATGGTCATTGTCAATCGCGATATCACAGAGCGAAAGCAACTCGAAGAACAACTTTATCTGTCGCAGAAACTCGAAGCGATCGGTCGTCTTTCCGGCGGCGTGGCCCACGATTTCAATAATCTTCTCGGAGTGATTATCGGTTATAGCGAAGCTTTGCAGAAGCAGATGGGCGCCGACCATCCTTTCCGTGAAGCCATTGAAGAAATTCAGAATGCCGGCAACCGCGCCGCAGCGCTCACGCAGCAATTGCTGGCATTCAGCCGCAAGCAGGTTCTTGAACCGAAGGTCGTCGATCTCAATATGGTTGTCTCCGAAGTACAAAAGATGCTGCGCCGCCTGATCGGCGAAGATATCGCATTGAAGATTTCCTTGAGCGAACATCTTGGGATGGTCAAGGCGGATCGCGGCCAGATTGATCAGGTGATTTTGAATTTGGCGGTGAATGCGCGGGATGCCATGCCCAAAGGCGGCGAGCTAATCATCGAAACGCTGAACGCCGAGCTAACGGAAGTCGACGCAAATCGTTACCGCTACGTCATTCCCGGGCAATACGTGCTACTCAGAGTGGCGGACACAGGCTGCGGGATGAGCGCGGAGCTTCAGTCTCATATCTTCGAGCCATTCTTCACGACGAAGGAACAGGGGAAGGGCACCGGCTTGGGCTTGGCGACAGTTTACGGAGTCATAAAACAGAGTGGGGGCTATATTTGGGTGGAAAGCGAAGTGGGCAAGGGAGCCACGTTCAAAGTGTATCTGCCCCGCGTGGAAGAAGTGCGCGACGTGGTCCCGGAGCGCACGACTTTTGGGCGACCGCAACGCTCGCACACGATCCTTCTTGTCGAAGACGAACACTCTTTGCGCAAACTGACACGCAACACGCTCCAACAGGCTGGGCACACGGTGTTGGAAGCTGGCGATGCTTCGGAAGCGCTTGAAGTGGCCAAGAGAACTGAATCACCAATCGATTTGCTTCTTACCGATGTGGTCATGCCAGGCATGAGCGGCCGCGCGCTGGCGGACGAACTAACAACGCTTCGGCCAGGGATTAAGGTCATTTATATGTCCGGCTATACCGACGGAGACGTAGCCACACATGGCGTTTTGCAGTCCGGGATTTCGTTTCTTCGCAAGCCGTTTACCGGCGACGCCCTAATCGCACGCGTAGACGAGGTCTTATCCATTTCTGTCCTAGCAGGACGCTAGCCGCGATGTGCCAATGCCGAGTTTTCTACAGGAGCAGAAATGCCTCGACTGTTAATTGTGGATGACGATGATGCTGTGCGAAAAGTGCTTCGGTACCGGCTAAAGGACTCCTACGAGATCATCGACACGAGCTCGCCCGAAGAGGCGCTGGCTTTGGCGCTTCAACAGAAACCTGACGCAATCCTGCTGGACCTAATGATGCCGAAATATTCCGGCTTTGAAGTGTGTCAAGCGCTCTCATCCATGAGCTTCACGCAAATGATTCCGATTTTTATTGTCTCAGGCGAATCCGCCCAACGGTATCGAGACTTCTGCAAGAATCTGGGCGCGAAGGGCTATTTTCAGAAGCCTGTCGACTTCGAAGCGCTAGAGGCTCGCCTCGCTTCTGTCATCGGGGGCACGCGCGTGGATCGGCGCTCGGAAGCGCGTGTCAAATTGCGCGTCATCCTCAAACTCAAGGGCACTGACACGAAAGGCAAACCCATCGACCTGCTGACAGCCACGGAAAATGTCAGCGCACATGGTTTTCTTTGCGGTTGCGACGCAGCATTGAAAAAGGACGCCGTCGTCGAAGTCTTTCTCATGTCCGCTGGCCAGCATGTTGTCGGCAAAGCACGCATGATCCACAGCGAATGGCCTGACACTCCCGGGCAGACCTGTGGATTCCGCCTCGACGGCGATCCAGTTGACTGGGTGCTTCGCTGAACTGCCAGTTTCCTCACCGGCGAGGAACAAAGACGGCACCCGCCCCGCCGGGCAGCTTAAGTTTTTTGTCGCTCCGCTAACTGAGATGGACGATCTTGGGTACCGGATCACGCTTTCCTCCGCTTAATCGAAATCCTCAAAACTCAGATGCTCGGGCGATTCAAGATGCGCCAGGCAGAAGTCCAAATCGGAAATCCCAGCTTAGACACGCAAATTTTTTAGATTCTCCAAAATTTTGCGAAATTGGGTTTGCCCCGAATTTGCCCCAAAGTCGTAGCACGTCGTCGAACACAGTTGAACGCAATCGAAAGCTAAGCCTCTTGTAATCTTGCAAACCTTTTATCGTCAACACTCAGTTTTCGATTCTGGATCTGATTATCCTGGTTCGAGTCCAGGCCTCCCAGCCATCCTCTTAGCTCCGTTTTGCAATTTATTGAAATGCCAAACGATCTGCCGCCCAGTGTCTTGTGTGGGTGCTCCTGGAATTTTGCCGCGTGCGGCGTTCTACGAATCTTCCCTCGTGACCACCTCGCACAAATAAACATCATATCTATGCGGTTTGTTTTATGGCCGCGGCTTAAGGCAGTCCCGGCCCGATGAGACCGCATGGCACAACAACATAAACACATACTCTTGGGCCATCATTTTCGATGGGTAGTGGTTGCCGCGACCGCCGCCGTAATTGTGGTGGGCATCGCATTTGTCATTCTGCTGCTGCGCTGGCCGTTTACACAGGCCCGCATCAGGCAATCCCTCGGGGAGAGCGTTTCGGGATCCATAACTTTTACAAAGTTCCGGGTGACTTACGTCCCTTTTCCGGGATGCGTTGCTGAAAA
>DATGJE010000105.1:0-24746 GCA_035295305.1 Candidatus Acidiferrales bacterium
CGATGGAATATTTGGACTCGATCGGGAAGGCCGTCCAACATTTGTGAACCGCGCGGCGGCGCGCATGTTCGGATACGAGCCCGAAGAGATCATTGGCCGGAACGGCCACGCGCTCTGGCATCACAGCAAAGAGGACGGCACGCCTTATCCCGAGGACGAGTGTCCCGCGTTCGCGGTATTGCGCGATGGAATTACGCGGCATGGAGCGAATGATTTCTATTGGCGGAAAGACGGCACAAGCTTTCCGGTAGAGTTCATCAGCACGGCGATTCGCGAAGGCGAAGAAGTGGTGGGCGCGGTAGTCACCTTCCGTGACATTACGGCGCGCCAGCGAGCGGAAAAAGCGCAGAAGCAAGCGGAGGAAAGATTCCGCAGCATATTCGAAAACGCCGTTGAGGGAATTTACCAGTCAACGCCGGACGGCCGGTTTATCAGCGTGAATCCCGCCATGGCGCGGATGTTCGGTTACGCGTCTCCTGAAGAAATGATCGAGATCATCAGTGACATCGGAGCGCAACTGTATATCGATTCCGCGCAACGCGAAGAATTCAAGCGCGCTATGGAAAAATTCGACGTGGTCGAGAGATTCGAAACCCAAGTCTGCCAGAAAGACGGTACGAGAATCTGGATTTCAGAAACGTCCCGCGCGGTGCGAAATGTCGTTGGACGAGTCTGCTATTACGAGGGAACTATCGAGGACGTGACTTCGAGGAAACGCGCGGAGGCGGAACGACAAGTTTCCTTCGAAATCATCCACGCCGCGAACGTCACGGATAATCTAGACGAACTGCTCCATCGCATCCACGAGTCATTAAAACGGGTTCTGTATGCCGAGAATTGCTTTGTGGCGCTGCATGATCCGGTTTCGGGCATGTTCCATTTCCCGTTTTTCGTGGACCAGTATGACAGCGCGCCGCCCCCGCAGAAGACGGGAAGGAGTTGCACGACGTACGTCTTCCGCAAAGGCGAGGCCATGCTGATTCCGCAGAGCGTTTTTGACGCGCTGGTGGAACAAGATGAAGTCGAGCTCGTTGGAACGCCATCGCCGTCGTGGCTCGGAGTTCCGCTGCGCACACCGTCGGCGACCATCGGGGTACTGGTAGTTCAGCATTACGAAGATGAGCGCGCCTACACGCACCGCGATCTGGAGTTTCTTGCTTCCGTTGGAGGACAGATCGCCCTGGCCATTGAACGCAAGCGCGCGGAGACTGCTTTGCGAGAGAGCGAAGCGCGTCTGCGAGTGCTGATTGAACAATTGCCCGCCGTGCTCTGGACAACTGACAGTGAATTGCGCTTCACGTCGTCGGTGGGCGCAGGGCTGAGCCGTTTGGGGTTGAAGCCGCAGGAAGTCGTCGGCAAGTCCCTGTACGAATTCTTTCAAACCGAGGATCGCAATTTTGTGCCGCTTGCCGCGCACCGGCGCGCGCTGGCTGGAGAATCGGTGACATTCCACGTGGAATGGGGTGGCGGGTCGTATGCATGTCACGCCGAGCCTCTGCGGACAGGCGAAGGGAATATCTTTGGCGTCATCAGCATGGCGCTGGACATTACGGATCGCAAGCAGCTTGAGGCGCAATTGCGGCAAGCGCAGAAGATGGAAGCAGTGGGCCGGCTCGCTGGCGGAATCGCGCACGATTTCAATAATCTCTTAATGGTGATTCAAGGCTACACGGAGCTGCTGCTTGACCGCCTCGGCGGCGAGCATCCGCTGCGTCGCAATGCGGAGCAAATTCATGACGCGTCACAGCGCGCCGCTGGTCTGACGCGACAGTTGCTCGCCTTCAGCCGCAAGCAAATGCTCGCGCCGCAGGTGCTGAATATTCAATCGGTTGTATCTGACATGAACAGCATTTTGCGGCGACTGATTGGCGAAGACATTGAACTCGTCACGGTGAACCCGCCGGATCTGTGGCACGTGCGCGCGGACCGCAGCCAGGTGGAGCAAGTCATTCTGAATCTCGCTGTCAATTCCCGCGACGCCATGCCCGACGGCGGCAAGGTGACAATCGAGACGGCCAATGTTGAGTTGGATAGTTCCTACTCACGACAAGCAGTTGTAGAGCCCGGCGAATACGTGATGATCGCGGTGAGCGACACAGGTTGCGGGATGGATGCCGACACGCAAGCGCACGTTTTCGAGCCATTTTTCACGACGAAAGAAAAGGGCAAGGGCACGGGCTTGGGACTCGCCACGGTTTACGGCATCGTCAAACAGAGTGGCGGGTATATCTGGCTCTACAGCGAAGCCGGCAAAGGCGCCACGTTTAAGGTCTATCTGCCGCGCGTGCGAGAGGCCGAAAAGCCGGCCAAGCAAAAGCCGGAGACGAAGTCCTTCCCGCTGGGCTGCGAGACAATCCTGCTGGTAGAGGACGAAAAGGGCGTCCGGGAACTGGCCCGCGAATATCTCGAACAGATTGGTTACACGGTGTTGGGCGCGGAGAATTCGCAGCAAGCCATCGAGATGGTGAAGAATCATCCGGGCGCGATTGAGTTGCTCTTCACCGATGTGGTGATGGCGGGGATGAGCGGACGGCAGCTCGCCGAAGAGATGCAGAAACTGCGTCCCGGTATTCGCATTCTCTATATGTCCGGATACGCGGACGAAGCGATTGTGCATCACGGCATCCTCGGCCGCGGAATGGTGCTGCTGCAAAAACCCTTCACATTGAACTCCCTCGCTTTGAAGGTGCGCGAAACGCTCGACCAAAACAACTAGCTCCCTCTTTTTTACGGCACGCGGCCAGGTTTCACGCGCACAAAATTCTCGACCCCTGATTGATTTTCACGGTGCGCCCCGATAGCATGTCAGCTCTCCCTTTTTGGAATTGGAGGAAGTAGGGATGGCTCGGGGCATTCGTACCAGACGTCTGGCGACGCGCGCTGTTCACGCGGGCGAGCGAACACGCCCTGACGGATTTATTCCCATCTCCACTCCTATCTACAGCACCGCGACCTTCATTTACGACCATCTCACCGAGATTGATTCCATCAGCGCGGGCGAACGCACAGGCTTCACTTATTCCCGGCACGGCAATCCGACGAACGCCGCGTTGGAGGCAGCGGTCGCTTCCCTGGAAGGTGGCGGAGTCGCGCTGAGCGTCGCGTCCGGAATGTCGGCGATTCTGCTGGCGCTGCTCGCTGCGGGCGTGGAGCAGGGGACTACGATTGCAGCTTCGCAGGAAATTTACGGAGTGACGATTAAGTTCCTGCTCGATGTCGTCGCGCGATGGGGAGCCCGCATCGAGTTCGTCGACGTTTTCGATTCCGCCAAACGCAAAGATATTTGGAAGCCCGAACCGAAAGTGCTGCTGCTGGAGAGTTTGACGAATCCGCTGCTTCGCGTTCCAGATTTGCCTTCGCTGATCAAAGAAGCGCGCGGACACAAGACGCGCATCATCGTCGACAATTCCTTCGCGACTCCCTTGCTCTTGCGGCCGCTTGAGCATGGCGCCGATTTTGTGGTCCACAGCGCGACGAAATATTTTGGCGGCCATGGGGATTTGACGGGCGGCGTGCTTGTCGCCCAAGAAGAACACGCGGCGGAAATGCGCCACTTTGCGCGACTCGTCGGTGCTGTCCTGGGGCCGTTTGAGGCGTGGCTGACGCTTCGAGGAATGAAAACTCTGCCTCTGCGCTTCGCGCGGCAGTGCGAAAATGCGCTGCGGCTCGCCAAATGGTTGTCGACACATCCTCGAATCGAGAGCGTTTATTATCCAGGTCTTGATTCGCATCCGGACCATGCACTCGCAGCGGCGCTTTTCAACGGGCAGGGCGCAGGTGGCGTGTTGTCGTTGAAGATTCGCGGTGCGGGTCGTGAAGACATTTTTCGCTTCGTCGATTCGCTTGAATTATTTTTGAAAGCGACATCTCTGGGAGACGTTCAGAGCCTGGTGCTCTACCCGGCGATTTCTTCGCATCGCGATCTTTCACCGAAGCAGCGCGAGCGATTGGGAATCACGGACAACTTGGTTCGTCTCTCCGCTGGAGTCGAGGATGCCGAAGATTTGAAAGACGATTTGGAACAAGCCTTGGCGAAACTCTAGCACTTCCGCTTCTGCCACAACATCACTTTCAGCGTAAGATTGCCGCTGCTCGTTTGTGTTTCGACGAAGGGGTGGCGCTTGGCCGTGCCGCATCGTACCGACAAGAATTCCCTTGAGGTGCAAGTGCTGGTGACGTGCGCCCGCAAGTTGATGGACGACGCGCAGCGGAGCCGTCTCACTGAACTTGTCGCGCAGCCGCTCGACTGGGCTGTCCTGATGCATCTGGCAAACGAAAATGGCTTGTTGCCGTTGCTGCATAAACATTTGACGGCGGCGGCCGGCAGCATACGCCTGGATGTTCTGAAACAAATTTCACAATCCAACCGCGAAAGCGCCCTGCGCGGACTTTTACTTACCAGCGAGTTGCTGCGCATTCTGGATGCTTTTCACCAACTAGGAATTCCGGCGATTCCATATAAGGGACCAGTGCTCGCAGCACGCGCTTACGGCGACGCTTCGCTGCGCCAGTTTGAAGATTTAGACATTGTGACGCCGCAGAGATTCATGCCGGAAATTTACAACGCGATGCAAAGCCTCGATTATCAGGCGCGGCTTCCGCGGGAGCGCTTCGTGGCAGAGAGCTCGGAGGCGATCCCCGGAGAGTACGTCTTCGTCCACCGGGAAAACAAAGCAATGATCGAACTGCACACGGAATGGACGCTTCGGCACTTTCCCGTGCGTCCGGACATAGAAGCAATGGTGCGCCGGTCGACCGTCGTTTCTGTCGATGGCAAAGATGTTACGGTTTTTGCGGCAGAAGACGAGTTGCTGATGCTTGCCGTCCACGGCGCAAAGGATTTTTGGGCGCGTCTTATTTGGGTGGCAGACGTCGCAGAGACCGTTAAGGAATCGCCGAAATTTAATTGGGAGAGGGTAATTACTGAGGCAAAAAGATTGAAGGCGAGCCGCATGTTGAACCTCGGCCTATCGCTTGCGCGCGGAATTCTGAACCTGACTCTACCGCCCGAAATCGTGAGTCAGATTGAAGCTGACGCCACTGTGAAACGAGTGACGCAACACTTTGTTCGAAACCCTGTGAGTGGCGAAGCGATTCCCGAAGGCGCTTTTCAACGGTCGCTATATCGCATTCGCATGGTTGAAGGTTCTTGGAACGGGCTGCGGTATTGGGTACGGCTCTCGACGGCCCCGGCGGAAGAAGACTGGGCAATGACAAACATCCCGAACCGATTCTCGGGATCTTATGCTTTCCTGCGGCCATTTCGCCTATGGAAGAAGTACGGGTCGCACACGAAGCTCAGACAATAGCGCAAATAATTTGTCGCGGACGCGCCACTTCATCGCGTCCGCGACATCTCTCTTCGCCACATCAATTTCTTCGCGGTAGTTTCATTCTCGCAACAACAGAGAATCTACAAGTTGCGCCGCTGCCTACAAGGGAGACAATAGAGACGCTTCGTTGTTTCTCCGCGCCAGAAGCGCTGCCGATTCTCATTCGATCTGCATTTAATACGGCTGCGCCAATATTCCGCTCGCTAGCGTAGAGCCTTAACACTCGTCTGCGCAGAATCGTTACGTGTACAGCTGAACGCATTCATTCCGGCGCAACTTCAATCGCCGGACTGCAGAATACTTACGAAAGGATATCGAATGGGGACCCAGGATAAATTTGGAGATACACTCTCGGAACTTATCGCGCCAGGACTATTTCAGGACGCGCAGAAGGCGCGCTATCCAGCGGAGAACGGCTCTGCGGTGATTGCTGCAGCCTTGAATTTGAAGGGACGCGCATTTTTAAGAGTCTCCGCGAAAAGCATGCTGCCGTGGTTTCGACCTGGCGATGTTGTTTTTGCCAGAAAAACAGATGCAAGCCAAATTTCGCGCGGCAACGTGGTCGTCTTCGACAACAACGGCCACCTCTCCATGCATCGCGTGATCGAACGAATCAGTTCGGCCAACGAGGATGCGAGCAGCGCTCGGTTTATTACAAAGGGAGATTCGCGTGTGCTGGCTGACGCGCCGATTGGCGCCGTGGAGATCTGCGGGCGAGTCGAGTTTCTCTATCGTAACGGGAACGAAATAAGACTTGCCTCGGGTTGGAGAAAAGTATTTGGGAAGTTTCTTGCGGCAATTTCGCGAGCCAGCCGATTTTGGCTGCCGCGCTACTTTGAGCCGCAAGGCTCGGCGGATGATGTCGTACCTGCGGGTTGGAATTTGCACGAAACAATTCATTCCGGGGATTCGCACTCTTCATAAATCACGTGAGGTCTGGTTTGTTGCACCATGAACATTCGACTCAATGACGTTGAAGCTCGAGTGCTGGGCTCGTTGATCGAGAAGGAAATTACGACGCCCGATTACTATCCGCTTTCCTTGAACGCGCTCGTCAATGCATGCAACCAGAAGTCGAATCGTGAGCCGGTGATGAATCTGGACGAAGCCGCGGTGAACCGAGCGCTGGACGAATTAACCGAAAAGAATTTGGCGGCTGGCACGAGCGGCCGGGACAGTCGCGTGCTCAAATATGAGCACCGCCTCCAGGAAGCATTCAACTTCGATCGGCTGGAAACGGCCATACTCTGCGTTTTGCTATTGCGCGGCCCGCAGACGCCCGGCGAATTGCGAAGCCGCACGGAGCGCATGCACAAGTTCGATGATTTGGAGCAAGTGCAATTCACCTTGCAGCGATTGATGAAGCGCGAACCTCCCATTGTTGCAGTGCTTCCGAGGCGACCCGGAACGAAAGAAGCGCGCTACGCGCATCTGCTGTCCGGTGAATTGCAGGCACCTGTTTCCGCCCCCGAGCACGCGGCGGAGAGTCCGTTCCGCAGTTCCAACGATACCGAACGAATCGCGCGTTTGGAAAACGCCGTAGCGCGCCTCGAAAAGGAATTAGCAGAAACAAGGGAGCATCTGGCCGCGCTGCAAAAACAATTCGAATAAGCATCGCGTCGCGGCTGCAAGCTTCGGTTTTTGTTCAGGCGAATTCGGCCACGACCTCGAAGCGCTTCTGGTTGGCTGTCGGGAAGATGGCAACATCGTTATGCAAGCCGCCGATCGTCGCCGGCTTGCCGTTCACGGTAACTTTTTGCAAGGCATTTTGGGTCGGCAAACGGAACTTTACCTGTAGTTCTTTCGGCGCGCCGGAGCGCGCCAGTTCCACGGTGGCTGACGCCCGCTTCGCCGCGGGGTTCGCCACCATCTTGAAGTTGACGCGTCCCCAGCGCGTTGGTGCCTGATCGATGCTAATCTCTTTTCCCGAACCGGCCCAGTCACGCGGAAGGCCTTTCCCCAGATACAGCTTGTCCTCGTCCGAATCCTCGAACACCAGCATCCAGCGAACTAGCAGCGGAATGGTTTGCTGCGCCGGTATGCAGAAAGTGGCGGTGCCTCCGCCGATTCCCGCCACTTCGCCGGCGGTCCAACTTCCGCGTGTGTGATCGTGGAAACGATGCGAATAGAGAAACAGCAGATACTCCTCGATGCGGTCCAGACGGAGCAGCGCTTGGGCGTAGCCGTACGAGATGAAACCCAGGATGTCGCGCCCGTTCGGATGCGGTGGCTCCATATTGGCGACGATGCCAAGAGTTGTCCCGCCGTAGGCGCGCATGCAATTAATCACCACGTTCGCCAACTTGGGAGAGAGCATATCGGCCTGCAGCAGCTCCGCGTACGGCCGATGCGCCCATTGTTGCGGGCTGGGCCGCTGTTTTTGCATCGACTCCCACACAGTGCCCGTCGCGCCGGCGTACGTTCCAACGTACGGAGGATTCATATCGCTGCGGACGTTCTTTTCGATGCTTGCAGCGACGGCGTCTTGGAGAATTTTGCTGCGCCGCAGCCAGTCCGCCGTTGACTTTTCGCCTGCAGCCGCCGGTTTGATGTTCCGCCAAGCGTGGCTGAAATCCCTAAGGCCTCGTGCCGCAAATGCGCTGTTCGCAAAATACGGCAGCCACCAAGTCTCGGGTTTCGGCGCGAGGCACGAATCCGATTCGCTCCAGCCATGAATCAAGCCGTGACCCGGATCGTCGGCGGGCAGTCGAAGACTTTCGTCGTGCATTTCGCAGAGCATCGCAGCAGTAGCTTCGATTTTCTCCTGATGTTTCAAAAGCAGCGTCGCGTCGCGCGTGTAGTTGAAATATTTAGCGAACAGCATCAACTCCATGCCGAATTGCGCTGTCTCTGGCCCGCGCATATTGATCATGCCTTTCGAGTCAGTGAAGTCGGTCAGGTAGTTGTCAATGATCGCGCGAGCCACGTCAAAACGGCCCCATTCGAGATTCGCGAAAACGGCCATCGTAAAAATGTCCTGAAACCCGTCGTACTCCGAGCCGTAATAATCGCGGTCAACTGCGCCATATTTTGGGTAGACGCCGCCGGGCCGCACCATCAACTCCTTCGCAAACGCATATTTCGACATATCGACCCAAACATTCGCGGGGAGAGAGGCGGGCGCAAAATCACGCAACTGGGTATCCCAATAGTCAGCGAAAACGAGGAGCGCGCGATAGAATTCTTCCGCTGAAGGATCTTCGCGGGCAGGCGGATAGGCCGGATAGCTATAGCCGTAAACAACCTTTGTTATTTTTCCGTTTTCGATTCTCGCCGTGCGATGCCACGTCTGCACAATAAATCTGTCGTGCGCTTTCACGTCGCCGAATACGACAACTTCGTGATAGGCCGTATCGGAGATAGGGAAGATTTTGCGAACCGCCGGCATCCAGCCGCCAATCAGCCCTTCGAATCGCTTCTGAGCCTGTTGCATGTTGAGTTCCGGAAAATACTGGCCCGGATGATACGTTCGCGTGTTTCCCGAGGGATAGACGGGCATCGTGTCAGAGCATTCCTTCGTTCCTACGAACGTATTCCAGGGCAGACGGAAAAATACTGGACGGTTGCCGGTGCCGGATCCCATCGGTGGAACGGCAGACGCAACCAATTCCGGGTCCGGATCACCGTTCGCCAGCAGTTTGTCCGCCAGTAAATCGCGGCCGGACATCCCAATGTCCTTCAAGCTCAACCCGAGATACGGAGGATTCGCTTCGGCGAATGTGGCTTCAGCAGTTTTGGGAAGCACGCGACTCGTGCCACGCGAAGAAAGAAAAGTGATCGCGCCATCGCGAGTGCGGAGATCCTCAAAGACTTTCCACGTAGTGGAATCAATTTTGAATTCGCAGAGAAGCGAGTGGCCGTCGACGTCAGGCGCGAGTTCAGACTCGCTGGAGCGGATGGGTTGCGCGAAGCCACCGGGCCGTTCCGCCGCATCGACGGGCTGTGGCAAATATCGTAAAGCCGCGGTAGTGACCGCAAGATTCTGCAGAAAACGGCGTCGATCCATGATGCCCCTTCCTGAGCTAGCCTGGCTGACGAAATCGCCGCAATAATTTTTGGCTTCGCTCTCGCGGGGGATTTGTACCATACTCCGCAGGACGCGTGTAAACGTTTTCTCGCTCGGAGCGAAGAGGGGGCACAGGAAGGGAAGCGTGCCTTTGATAGAAAGATGAGCCGGACGAAATATGTTCACGATCACTTGCGCGCAATTGTCGCGCACGTCTTGTGAAACTAAACGCGAACAAAAGCAAGGGCGAGTTCACCAAGGATTGACTTATCGCGTCTGCCGCAAGATAGTGCTGTTTCTTATGCGGTACGGAGTCTGTGGGGTTGAGGGTGAAGATGAGGATGGGGAGATGAAGAGTCGCCGAATTCGATTTGCGAAATTGCTCGTGCTGTTCTGCTTTGTATTAGGTGTCTCTTCCGGGCCGCATCGCAACGCAGCCGCGCAAGGACGCCGCGCGCAGACGCCGCCAACGCCTGGGCCGATGCTGAGGCAAGGCACGATGAATCTCGACACGCCGGATTTTGATTTGAGCCTGGTGCGCTCGTCGCAAACAGTTGCGGCTCTGAAACCCAAAGGGGCCGGCGGCTTCGATTTCACTCCGGGCGATTTGCTGGTGGCGCGCTCGCAGAACGGCTACTACCACCTCGGCGATTTGGATTTGCGCTTGCGCATAGGAAGCACGGGCGAATGGAAAAGCTATTCGACAGCCGTTGAACGCACGCCTGTAAGGGCTCTGCCAACATCCGCCGAAATTCTGGCTGCCGCTGATTTGACGCCCACGTTTCCCGAAGATTTTCCTCTCGACGTGACGCGCGCGTGGGCGGTCGAACACGGCCAACTTGTGTTGCGCTTCATTTTGAAAAACAAAACGACGCAAACGGTGCAAGTCGGCGCGTTGGGCATTCCGATGATTTTCAACAATGTGATGAACAATCGCTCGCTGGCTCAGGCGCACGAGATATGCTCGTTCTACGATCCCTACATTGGAGAAGACGCGGGCTACTTACAAGTGACGCGGCTTAACGGGCATGGACCCGCGTTGGTGGTGGTGCCCTATGGCAAAACGCCGTTCGAGGCCTACAACCCAATCCTTAACGAGCGAAGTGCTAATGGAACTGTGCCGATCTTCAACGATCCCACCCCGCGCTGGGTGACTTTCGAGGGCTTCTACGACTGGATGGTGCACAGCGAAGCGTACGCGGAAAACGAATGGAAGAACGCGCAGCCGTGGAATCCGCCGACCATGCTTAGTCTTGCCCCCGGCGAATCGAAAACATACGGCGTCAAATTTCTTCTCGCGGATTCCATTCGCCACATCGAGAAAACGCTTACCGCAAACGACCGTCCAGTCGCAGTCGGCATTCCGGGTTACGTCCTGCCCATGGACATCGACGCGCGCCTGTTTTTGAAATACGGAAAGAGCGTGAAATCGATGGTGGTGGAACCTACCGGGGCGATTGATATTCACAAAACCACGCCAACTCGCGACGGCTGGCAGTCTTTTGGGCTGAAGGGCCGCACGTGGGGCCGCTCGCGCCTGACGATTACTTACGAAGACGGCCTCGTGCAGACAATCAATTATTTCGTGATTAAGCCTGAGTCGCAGGTCGTTTCCGACCTGGGAAATTTTCTGACCACGAAGCAGTGGTTCGTCGATCCCAAGGATCCGTTCCACCGCAGTCCTTCGGTGATGACGTACGACCGCGAAGCGAATGAGATCGTTACGCAAGACAGCCGCGTGTGGATTGCCGGACTGAGCGACGAAGGCGGCGCGGGGTCTTGGTTGGCCGCGATTATGAAGGAATTTGGCCAGCCAAATAAAGAAGAACTGGCCAAGTATCAGCAGTTTGTCGACGGCGTTCTGTGGGGCGGCATACAGTACAAAGACGGCCCCGACAAGTACGGCGTGAGGAAAAGTCTCTTCTACTATCAGCCGAATGAATTGCCGTGGGGTTACTACCGGGGCGATCTCGATTGGAGCAGTTGGACGAGCTGGGACAAGAAAGCATCGGAGGCGGTGGACCGTTCCTACAATTACCCGCACGTCGCGGCAGCCTATTGGGTGCTTTATCGCTTGGCGCGTGACCATCAGGGCCTTGTCACAGACCATCCTTGGCAGTGGTATCTGAATCATGCCTACGAAACGTCCATTGCCATGACCAACAATGCGCCGTATCTGGTGCGGTTCGGGCAAATGGAAGGCGATATATTTCTGAAAATCATGACGGACCTGCGCCGCGAAGGCATGACCATCCAGGCCGACGACCTGGAAGCAAAGATGCGCGCCCGCGCCGACCGCTGGAAAGTAGAGGCGTACCCGTTCGGAAGCGAAATGCCGTGGGACTCGACAGGCCAGGAGGAAGTGTACGCGTGGATGAAATACTTCGGTTACCAGGCGAAAGCCGATGTGACGTTGAACGCAATCCTCGGTTACGACCCAACGATTCCTAGCTGGGGCTACAACGGCAGCGCGCGCCGTTACTGGGATTTTGTTTACGCCGCGAAGGTTCAGCGCCTCGAGCGGCAGCTTCATCATTACGGCTCGGGCATCAATGCGATTCCACTCCTTGCCGAGTATCGGGAGCACCCGGACGATTTCTATCTCTTGCGCGTCGGTTACGGCGGCACCATGGGAGCGCTCACGGATATCGATCAGGAGGGATTCGCGTCGGCCGCGTTCCACGCCTTTCCCGACATGCTCAAATTCGATCCCTACTCCGGCGACTACGGCCCGAATTTCTTCGGCCATGCGTTGAACACCGCCACGTACATTGTGGATCACCCTGAATTCGGCTGGCTCGCGTTCGGCGGCAACATTAAAACGCAGGGCACTACGGTCAACGTGACGCCGCTCGATTCTTTTCGCATGCGTGTCTATGTGGCTTCTTTCGGTCTTTGGCTGACGCTCGACGCGGGCAAGTTCGACGCGGTGGAGATTAATTCCAAGACCGGCACGGTGCGGGTTGGTTTGGCGCCCGCGACGGAATTCACGCCAACGGCCTATCTGCGTGTGGAGCAGCCGGCGAAAATAAGCGGCGTTGGCGCGTATCAACTCGATAAGTCGTTCAAGCTTGAACGCGGAGCTTACGTTATTCCGTTACACAAGGAAACAAGCTGGCTGGAGCTGCGAGGAAAACAATAGAGGGTAAGGCAAACGAGCGCATGAAAAGGAGATATGACCGCAGGGAAGTTTTAAAGGGCATGAGCGCGGCTTGTGCAGCGTTTCTTCTTCCAGAAGAACAAGTGGGCGCTCAGAGCACTTTGCGCATAGGCGGCCAGGACGCGGGAATTCAGATCGGCTCCGTCAGCAAGCATACATTCCGGCTGAGCATCCTGCCGATTCAGAAAGATGGTCGCGTCGCGGCGATTCCCACGGATGGCTCGCTCGTGCGCGAGTCCTGGGGAACGCCCATTGCAACACTGCGCGGAGCAGTAGGCGCGCGAACAATCAAAGCCGGTGGCGTAAACGTGCGGATTACAGCCGACCCGCTCACTTTTGCAATCGAGACGGACGGAGCCGAGCAGATTCAGAAAATCACCGTAGACGAAGAAACCGGCATCGTTTCGTTCGTCACTGGAGAGTCGCCGATTCTCGCTCTCGGCGAAGGTGGCCCGCAATTTGACCGGCGCGGCTCCGCCGACAGAATGCGCAGCGGTCAAGGCGGCTACAAGCTCGCAACGCACGGCGGGCGCGTGCCGATTCCGTGGCTCATCGGAACGAGTGGCTGGGCGATGTTTATCCATCAGCCGTTCGGGACGTTCGACTTTACAGGTCCCGAGAGCAAATTTCTGCCGGAGAGTTCGGATACCGCCCTTCCCCTGGATATTTTTTTCGTGGCGTCGCGCGAACCTGCGACCATCATGGCGGAATATGCGCGCCTTACCGGGCACGCGGAAATGCCGCCGCTGTGGGCATTTGGATATCAGCAGTCGCACCGCACGCTTGCGAGCCGCGATGAAATTCTGGCTGAGGCAAAAACGTTCCGCGACAAAAAGCTCCCCTGCGATGCGCTGATTTATTTGGGTACGGGCTTCTGTCCATCCGGGTGGAATACCGAAAACGGATCATTCTCCTGGAATTCGCGCGTCTTTCCTGATCCCAAGGAAATCCTCGACGAATTCCATAAAGATAATTTCCGCGCCGTGCTGCATGCCGTGATTCTGACGCGCAAACTTCGCGGGACGGTTCACGACCCATGCGCGCTGGGGCGATTCGACGAGGAGGAAGCGAGTTGCTACTGGGATGCGCACCGCAAAGATTTCGCATTGGGCGTCGACGGCTGGTGGCCCGATGAGGGCGATCCGCTGGACATCGCGTCGCGTCTGACGCGCAATCGAATGTACTGGGAAGGCCCGCAAATCGACCGTCCTAATGAACGCCCCTACGCCCTGCATCGCAACGGATATGCCGGCATGCAGCGCTACGCGTCTTTTTTGTGGTCCGGCGACGTGTACTCGACGTGGGAGACCCTGAAAGTTCACGTACCGAATGCGATCAACACGGCGCTGTCGGGCATTCCTTACTGGGGCACGGACATTGGCGGCTTCGTCCCTACAAAAGAATTCACCGCCGAGCTTTATCTCAGGTGGTTTCAGTTCGGCTCGTTTTGCACGCTGTTTCGTTGTCACGGCCGGACATGGAAATTGCGATTGCCGTGGGGTTGGGACACAGGTGATCCAGGTCCGATCGAGATCAGCAACTACGGAGGCGCAGCGATTCCCGACGCCAGCCAGTTACACAACACGCAGGTCGAACCCATCTGTCGCAAGTATATGGAGCTTCGTTACCGCATGCTGCCGTATTTGTACAGCGCCGTAAGGGAATGCGCGACGACCGGCATGCCGATCATGCGCGCGCTATGGCTGCATTATCCGGATGATCCGGTAGCGGTGGCGCGTGACGATGAATATCTTTGGGGCCGCGATGTGCTCGTGGCGCCGGTGTTTGAAAAGGGCGCGACTTCGCGGCGCGTCTATCTCCCGCGCGGGAGTTGGTACGATTTCTGGACTGGCGAGCGCGCCGAAGGCGGCCGAGAAATAGCGCGCCCTGTGGATTTGGAGACGATGCCGCTCTACGTTCGCGCGGGGGCGATCCTGCCGCTTGGTCCCGTGAAACAATATACGAGCGAAAAAGTGGATGCGCCGCTCTCCGTCACCATATATCCGGGAGCGGATGGCTCGTTTTCTCTTTACGAGGATGACGGCAAATCCTTCAAGTACCGCAAGGGCGATTGGATGGGCGTAAAAATGGCGTGGAATGATTCGCGGCGCGTCCTATCGTTGCACCTTGCCGAAGGCTCGCGCATGTTGCCGCCAGCGCGACGGCAAATCGAAGTGAAACTTGCGCAGGCAACGCGGCACATTGTGTTCGAAGGTCGTCCGATTCAAGTCACGTTCTAGCGGTATAATCGGCTATGCGATATTTCTCCCAAACACGCGTCAGCGCGGCGAATAAAAGTGTGAAAATGATTTTAGCCACGGCTTTCGCGCTGGGATTGTTTGCGAATTGTTCTGCCGCGCAAACTTCAAAGAAGCCCGCAACATACGATGCAACCGCGTCCGCTCAACGAGGCCTCCAACTCGCCGAACAGGGTCTTTGTAACGAAGCCCTGCCAGTCTTGCGAAAAGCAATCCCGCATGTTGTTGGAAGAACAATGCGCTATGACGTGGAGATGGCCACGGCCCAATGCGGTATGAGCATCTATCAAGAAGACGCCATCGTTGACGCGTTGGTATTGCTGCGCCGCGAATTCCCGCACGATCCGAAAGTTCTGTACACCGCGACGCATTTCTACTCCGAACTCGCTTCGCGAGCGGCGCAAGAACTTGCCGCGACGGCTCCGACTTCGGCAGAAGCGCAGGAGTTGGACGCCGAGGGCCTTGAATCCCACGGGAAATTGGACGAGGCGGCCGCTGAATATCGCAAGATTCTCGAAAAATACCCCGGTCAGCTTGGAATTCATTATCGGCTGGGCCGGATAATTCTCGCAGAACCCGCCACAGCCACGACCGCTGACGATGCGAAAAAAGAATTTCAAGCGGAATTGCAGATCGATCCCGGCGCGGCCTCAGCAGAATTCATGCTCGGAGATCTAGCGCGGCAGGCACAGCAATGGGACGAGGCGATTGATCATTTCTCCCGCGCCGCAAAACTGGATGCCGGTTTTTCAGAAGCTTATCTCGGACTCGGCCTGTCCTTGAATGCCGCCGGGAAGAATTCCGACGCAATTTCGCCGCTCGAAAAATACGTCAAGATGGTGCCCGAGGATCCCGCCGGTCATTACCAACTCGCGATTGCCTATGCGCGGACGGGCCGCCAACAAGACGCGCAACGCGAAATAGCTCTTCAACACGAAGCGGAGAAAAAAGCGCCGCCTAACGGGCCGCAAGACCCGGGCCAGCAGTAGTCTCAAATTTTTAGCACAGCCCTTCAAGTTCAGCGGATGCAGGCTTGAAGATTCCGCTGCGCTATTTCCATTTTCCCTCACCCTCGACGATTGTAATGTAACGGTCGACGGGAAGATTAGTGAACCGCTCGGTTGCGCCTCCCGGCTGGGGCCATTTCACTTCGAGCAGGTCGATTTTCGACCGCTGGCCAATTCCCAGAACCACGCGAGGGTCATGCGAGGAGAGATAGCTTCCGCCTCCCACTTTGAAACGATGGCGTTTGAAATCGCCGGATTGATAAGTGATTTTCGCGCCGATGGCGTCAATATTTGATCTTCGTCCCACCAATCGAACGCCCAGCCAATGATTTTGCCGGCCTGCATTATTCCGCAGAAGAATTGGCGACGCATTGTTGACTGCGACCAAAACATCCACTGACCCGTCGTTGTCGAAGTCGCCGAGCGCCATGCCGCGGCCGGCGATGGGCTGCGAAAAAATGGGGCCACTCTGCTCGCTTATATTTTGGAAGCCACCGCGGCCCGTGTTGCGAAACAGCAGCATCGGCTCTCGATATTCCACGTTCTGCATGTGTTTCTCGACCGCAATGTCCGGATGGCCATCGCAGAGCAGCAGATCGAGCTCGCCATCATTGTCGTAATCGAAAAACTTCAGTCCCCAGCCGCTCATCAACATCGTAGTAGAGCCGATTCCATCCGAGGAGGCGAGATCGGAAAACGTCTCATCTTTATTATTGTGATAGAGCGAAAACATTTCGTGATCGACGTTGGAGACAAACAGATCAATCCAGCCGTCCTGGTCGTAATCGGCGGCGTCCACGCCCATTCCTGAGCGCGCTCTGCCGAAGCTGTTGTATCCCACTCCCGCCAGCAAGCCAATTTCCGAGAAGCGGCCCTTGCCTTGATTGGCAAATAGAAAATTTGCGACCGTATCGTTGGATACGAAAAGGTCCATCAAGCCGTCATTGTTGATGTCGCACGCAACCACGCCCCACGCCTTGGCCAGTGATTTCGCGATACCCGATTCCTTGCTGACGTCTGCGAACGTGCCGTCGCCGTTGTTGTGGAAAAGCCAGCACGGCAACGGCTCGTAGACATTGGGCTTGCAGTACCATCGCTCGCCAGTAAAATCGTTGCCGCAAAATATGTTTTTCGATTTATTCCAGTCCGCGAAGTGGCAGACGAATAAATCAAGCTGGCCGTCATTGTCATAATCGAACCACACCGCGCTGGTCGCCCACCCGGGAGCGGCGAGTCCGGCCTTTTTTGTTACGTCGGTGAAAGTGCCGTCGCCGTTGTTGTGATACAAAATGCTGCGGGGATACTGCGTCACATACAGATCGGGCAGGCCATCGCGGTCATAATCACCAACCGCGACGCCCATGCCGTACGCGTTTCCAGTCACGCCCGCTTTTTCCGTAACGTCCGTAAAAGTGCCGTCGCGATTATTGTGATAGAGAGCGTTGCGCAGCGGCGGCGCGGGATTGTAAAAATCGCACTTGCCGCTGTTCACCAGATAAATGTCCATCCAGCCGTCGTTGTCGTAATCGACGAACGCACAACCTGCGCCCAGCGTTTCCGGTTCATACATTTGAGAAGAGAGTCCGCCGGTGTGAGTCCACAAAATGCCGCTCTTGGAACGGGGGATCTCCTCGAACGCAGGCAGAGACTTGACGGAGGAGAACGTTTCAGCGTAGCCGAGAGGCCAATCAAAGTTCCCAAACAAACCGGTCAGCCCCGACCAACCGAGCATCTGGAGCAAGCGCCGCCGA
Organism: Candidatus Acidiferrales bacterium; assembly: GCA_035295305.1. Lineage (GTDB taxonomy): Bacteria > Acidobacteriota > Terriglobia > Acidiferrales > UBA7541 > DAHUXN01. The sequence continues at coordinate 17,516 of DATGJE010000105.1, forward strand.
GGAATCGTCTTCGGCCATCGGGTAAAATTCTTGGGCATCGTCGGCGATCGAGGGTACTTTTTCTTCCTTTCGTTTAGTCTCTGTCGACCTTCAATTTGACGATCTGGCTCAGCGATTTCTGCGAATCATTTCTGCAATTGAGCCCGGAGCTGCTCGACCTCGCGTTCCAGTTCCCGCACGGTCTTTTGCAATTCCGGCAAGTGATTGAAAATCGCCACGGATCGCAGCCAGATCTTATTCTCGATGCCCGGCGAGCCGGAATACGTTGCGCCAGCGGGAATATCGTGCGAAACCGCGCTTTGCGCCGTCAGGATTGCGCCGTCGCCCATGTGCAAATGTCCCGCGCATGCGGCTTGTCCGGCCAGAATGCAGCGGTTGCCAATGACAGTCGAGCCGGCGAGCCCCACCTGCCCGCAAAGAAGCGAATCTTCGCCAACTGTACACGCGTGCCCCACTTGAACAAGATTATCGAGTTTTGTGCCGCGTCCTATACGCGTTTCGCCCACCGTGGCGCGGTCGATGGCGCTGTTAGCCTGAATTTCCACATCATCTCCAATAATGGTGACTCCGGATTGCTGAATTTTGTACCACCGGCCGTCATTCTGGCGCGCGAACCCGAAGCCGTCGCCGCCGATTACCACCCCATTCTGCAAGATCACACGATGGCCGATTTGGCAGCGTTCGCGGACGGCGACATGACTGTGCGCGGAAAAATCGTCTCCGATGCGCGCGCCGCGATAAACGCTCACAAAGCTATGCAGCACTGCGTTTGCACCGATGGTGACATCGTCGTCGACGAAGCAGTAAGGACCAACGTGAGCGTCGGCGCCGATCCTTGCGGACTTGGCAATCACCGCTGTCGGATCAATTCCGGCCGCATAACGTGGCGCGGCATAAAAAAGTTCGATGGCGTGCGCGAACGCTAGATAAGGGTCGCCTGCGCGAAGGCAGGGCAGCGTCAGCCCTTCTTCCTTCTGTGGCACAATGATCGCCGAAGCGCGCGTCTTTGACGCGGCGAGCCGGTAACGCCGGTTGGCGAGAAAAGTCAGCTGGCCCGGCTGGGCCTCCTCGATTCCTGCCACTCCGCTGATTTCGATTTCAGCGTCGCCTTCCAGAGCGCATTTCAACCGCGCGGCGATTTCTCCGAGTTTCATTTATGTCCTCCGGCCGTCTTGCGGCTCTTCCGCTGAAAATGTACATCAACTCGGCTGTCTGAAACGAGGGAGCAATTGCTGCACGGGACCGCAGTCACTCGCTGAACAATTTAGGCTGTTTGTCGAGCGCAACGGCCGGCTGGCGTCGCGCGACGCCCACAACGCCCAGGACTTTCATTTCGGCCAGCGCCGTGCGTGGAATGAAAATCCACAGGCTATTGCCGTGGAGATCAGGAGGCGTCAGGCGAACGCCGTTTACAAGCAAGTCAAGCAAGTCGTTGGCGACAATCCCTTCCTGCACGTCATCGTCGCGGAACCGCAGGCGCACCCACAGACCGTCGAGCTTGGGGCGGCTGAGGAACGCTTTGCGTTCCGGCTCAAAATCGTCACGAAACTCCCGAACAAAGTGAATGCTCTTGATGGCGGCGAGCTCCAGGGTCTGGTGTTCGCCACTATTACTCAGGAGCTCGACGCTCTCCTGCTGGTCCAGGTCGCTGGCGTTCAAGTAGCCCTGCACACGCGTGCCGTCGAGCATCAGGATCACCACTTTCTTGTGAGTCGTCGCCGCAGTGCGTTTTTTCGCCGGCACGTGGCCTCGCTGGAAAGGTATTGCGAAATGAAAGTCTGTATGTTATTGTTGCCATAGCGAGTTGTCAACTCATTGTTTATTAAAGGGTTAGGAACGGAGCTGCTGCCGGTTGACTGAAAAAAGGCAGATTCTGAAGTCCGCTTCCGTCATCACCCTGATTACCCTCGTCAGCCGTATTTGCGGCTACGTCCGCGACCAGCGTATCACTCTTCTTTTGGGGACCTCGGTAGCGGCTGACTCTTTCATTTTGGCGTTTCGTATCCCGAATCTTTTGAGGCGTTTAGTAGGTGAGGGTTCGCTCTCGGCGTCTTTTATTCCGGTATTTGCACAGTACCTGAAAAACGGCGACCAGCAAGCCATCTGGCGCTTCGCAAACCGTATCTTTTGGACCGTCGCTCTGGCTGCGGGAGTGCTTTCGATTCTCGGCGTCCTGTTTTCAAAGTGGATCATTTACGCCTTCACGATGTTCGGGCAGGGACCGTCGCACTGGGGTTTCGCCGTGTATCTGAACCGGATGATCTTCCCGTACCTGTTTTTTGTGGCCCTCGCGGCCGTGGCGATGGCCATTTTAAATTCGTTCCACGAATTTGCGGTGCCGGCGGCAACGCCAATTTTGTTCAATTTGTCTGTGATTCTGTTTTCCGTCGGTGCTGTTTACAAGCCGATTATGAAATGGGCGCCCGAGCCATACCGCAATCCGGCTGTCGCGCTCGCTGCGGGGATACTTATTGGCGGCGTTCTGCAATTTTTGGTGCAAGTGCCTTCGCTCGTGCGTCGCGGAATGCGATTCGACTTTGGTGTTAGTTTCAGCGATCCCGGCGTCCGCCGCCTGGGGAAGTTGCTGATTCCCGGATTCGTGGGAATCGGGATTTACCAGATCAATTTTTTTGTCGATACGATATTCGCGACAGCATCCCGCATGCCGCGCGGAAGCATAACTTCGCTGTACGTGGCGGAACGCGTAATGGAACTGGTGCTGGGAAGCTATGCCATTGCAATCTCGACGGTGATCCTGCCGATGATGTCGCGCCAGGCGGCGTCCCGTCAGCATGACGAAATGAAGAAGACATTCACATTCTCATTGCGCCTAGTCTCGTTCATCACCGTTCCCGCGGCAGTCGGGTTGGTGCTGTTGCGGACGCCGATCATTCAGGTGCTCTTCGAGCACGGCAAATTCGTCGCGGAGTCGACGGCACTGGCCGCGCGTGCGCTCTTATACTACGCGCTGGGCTTGCCGGCGTTTGCGGCCGTCAAGATGGTCGTGCCGCTGTTCTATTCGACGCAGGACACCAAGACGCCCGTGGTTGTCGCGGGCTACGCACTCGCAATCAACGTGCTTTTGAACGTCGTGTTTCTATTTGTGTTCTTCCGCGTGTTTTACAACGGAAGTCCCGCGCTGGCCACATCGAGCGCCGCGTACTTCAATTTCTTCGCGCTCCTTTGGATTTTCCGGAAACGCTTCGGGCAGTTGGGATTCGCCGCTGTGCTGGCATCGTTGGGACGCATTGCCGCCGCCGCCGTGGCGATGGGATTGGCCTGCATCGCGTTCTTGAGATACGTCAGCTTTGATCCGCATGCGCATCTCCTTTCGAGAATTGGACTCCTCGCCGGAGCGATTGTCGGCGCCGCTTGTCTTTACCTGGCGCTGGCATGGATCCTGCGGTGCGAAGAGCTGGCGGAACTTCAAAGCGTGCTTCGCCGCGCGGATCGCGTGGCGGCATGATTGGTGATGCGGCAAGCAAATGGCAGGCAGTTTGCTGGCGAATCGTGAGCGCTTGAGCGTAAAGGTGGCCCAGTGGAAAGCTTAGTTCGCGCATTCCTGAATTATTTGCGAGTCGAGAAAGGCCTCTCGCAGAATACGATTCTTGCGTATGGACGCGACTTGAAGAAATTCCAAGCCTTCGCGGAAGTGCGCGGACGAACCTTAAAACAAATCAATCGTGACAATATCGTGGATTTCCTGGCTTCGCTGTACCGTTCAGGCCTCGACAGCCGCTCCGTCGCCCGCCATTTGGTCGCGCTGCGGCATTTCTTCCGTTTTGCGCAAGTCGAGGGATACATTGTCGAGGACCCGGCGGCAAGCGTGGAGACGCCGAAGTTCCGCATGCGCCTTCCGAATCATTTGAGCACCGACGAAGTAAACCGCCTGCTGGAGCAACCGGACACGAGCACCCCAATCGGGGCCCGGGATAAAGCCATGATCGAGCTCCTTTATTCCACGGGGCTCCGCGTATCTGAATTGGTGAATCTGCGCCTCAGCGATTTGCAAATGGAGTCGGGTTGCCTGCGATGCATCGGCAAAGGGAATAAGGAACGAATGGTTCCCATGGGCCGAAGCGCCGTCGCCTCGATCGAGGAATACGTGCGCCACGGCCGGCAAAGTCTTCTGCGTGGAAAGGCGTCGCCGTACGTTTTCTTGAATCGCTTTGGCGGGCGCATGGGTCGCATCGGTTTCTGGAAAAAACTTTCCGAATACGGACGAAAAGCAGGGCTGCGACTGAAGCTGAAGCCGCACATGCTGCGTCACAGTTTTGCGACTCACCTTTTGGAGCGCGGCGCGGATCTGCGCTCCGTTCAGCTTATGCTCGGCCATGCCGATATTTCGACGACCCAGATTTATACGCACGTGGTGAAGGAACGCTTGAAAGAAGTCTATAAGCAGCACCATCCCCGGGCCTGAGCAAAACCTGGTTCAAAGCCAGGAGCAAATGATAAGCGAGACGCGCGCCAAGGCCGCGTATTCACAGTTCGCAGGAGGCGGAGTCACTCATGCCTGATTACATGTACTTGTTGGAAAGCCGGTTGTCTCCTGAGCAGCGCGCCGTGCTTTTGCGCGTGCAGGAACTGGCTCGCGCGCAGGATTCAAACGTTTACTTGGCTGGCGGGGCTGTCCGCGATTTGATCTCCGGCATGCCACTGCGCGATTTGGATTTCACGGTGGAGGGGAATCCGGTGCGCATGGTGCGCGAACTGGAAAAGGGAGGAGCGCGCGTCGTCGTGGAAGATGACCGTCTCCGGCATTACGAGTTGATCTTCGCTGGTGACGTCGACGGCTCAATTTCCGCCGCGCGAGACGAAGTCTATGCGCGCCCTGGCGCCAAACCCGAAGTCCGTTGGTCCACCATCATGGAAGATCTTCGCCGCCGGGACTTTTCCATCAACGCCGTGGCGATTTCCTTGAATCCTGCGTCGCGCGGTCTGCTGCTCGATCCAACGAACGGCCTGGCGGATTTGGAGCGGCGCGAGGTGCGCGCGCTTTCCATCCATGCCTTCACCAATCAACCCATCCGCCTTTTGCGCGCCTTGCGCTTCAGCGCGCGCATGGGATTCAAGATGGAGCCGCGCACCCAGGAATGGTTCGACTTGGCGATCGAGCGCGGCCTGCACGACACGATGGACAAGCGCGAAATCGGAAAAGAAGTAATGGATGTCGGTCGCGAGGAAAACGCAGCCGCGATTCTGAAACTTTGGGAATCAAGCAATTTGCTAAGCGTCATCCATCCCAAGCTTCAGCGAAAGCGGCCCGACTACGAGGGACTTTCCAGATTGGCGAAAGCGCGCGAGGGATTTGTCGCGGCCGGTTTGCGCGTGCGCCTTGCGATTCCGACGGTGTATTACACGTTCCGCAAGCTAGGGCCTCGCGCGGCCACGTTGCTGAAAAATCTCAATGTGCCCGCCAGCGAAGCAGCGAAAGTGCTTCACCTGCCAGCCGAGGCGAAGAAACTGCTTCAGGTTTTGCGCGGTGGGAAAACGAAGTTGGCGCGCGACGCTTATCAGGTGATTTCGCAAACATCCACCGAACTCTTGGTATTTATGGATGCCGACTTTCGTAATGCAAAAGCCGCCGCAAAAATTAGGAATTATTTGCAGAAATGGCGTCCGATGCGTCTGGCCGCTCCCGTGGCCGAATTGGAAAGCTTGGGCGTCGCGCGCGGCCCGAAGTTCGACAAGATTCTCGACCAGTTCTTCGACCTGCAACTTCGCGGAAAAGTGCGCAGCCCGGAGGACGTTACAAAACGCCTGAAACAGCTTGCAGGAATCAAAGACGAGCCGAAGAAGAAACTGAAAGAGGAGAAAAAGAAACGCGGGACGGCGCTCGAAGCCGCTGGCGCCAAACGCGCGGCGAAGGCGACCGAGGCAAAGGCCGCGGGCGCGGCGAGTGCCTCCGATGCGAAAAGTGAAGCAAAGGCCGCGGCCGCACCATCGAAAGCGGCAAAGTCTCCTGCGGCTCGCAAACACGCGAAACGTGCCAAGCCCGCAGTCAGGTCGAAAGGTAAGAAGCGCGCACGACGCTGACGGCTCTACGCTTCCCGCGACGATCGATTCTCGTGCGTGACAAAGCATTCTGTTGACGGAGTGCATGCTCAGGCTCTTGCGATCGGTCATAGCTAAATCCGCAACATCGGTCTAAAATACATCACGGCATGAATTCTTCAGATTTCGTCCACCTACATCTGCACACGGATTATTCTCTTCTGGATGGTGCTTGCGAAATTGGCGAGCTGACCGCCGAGGCTGCGCGCCGCAAGATGCCCGCGGTCGCCGTCACGGACCATGGCAACCTGTTCGCCGCCGCCAATTTCTTCCATCAAGCCACCACCTGTGGCGTGAAGCCCATCATCGGCTGCGAAGTCTACGTCGCGCCCGACAATCACAAGAATAAAGGCGCGGACGCGGAACGCTCGAACCACCTCGTGCTGCTTTGCGAAAACGACGAAGGTTATCGCAACCTCATTCAACTGGTCTCCACGGGTTTTCTCGATGGTTTTTATTACAAGCCGCGCATCGATCATGAACTCCTGGCGAAGCACAGCCGCGGCCTAATCGCACTTTCCGCATGCCTGCGCGGCGAAGTCACCGAGCACGTCCTCGAAGAGCGCCACGACCAGGCCCGCAAGTCGGCCTATCGCCTGCAGGAAATTTTCGGCAAGCAGAATTTCTTCCTCGAAATTCAAGACCAGGGACTCGACGTCGACAAGCGCGTCAATCAAGGCGTTGTGCGCCTCGCGAAGGAGACCGGCATTCCGCTCGTCGCCACCAACGATTGCCATTATTTGACGCGCTCCGACGCTCACGCCCAAGAAGTGCTCCTCTGCATTCAGACCGGCAAGACCATGAGCGACACGAATCGCATGCGCTTCGCCACTGATCAGTTTTATTTCAAGACAGCGGAAGAAATGTCGCAAGTATTTGGCGAACTGCCCGACGCGCTCCTTCGCACCGTCGCGATCGCCGAACGCTGCCAGGTGAAAATCGAGCGCGTGCAAAATCCTTTCCCTGTGTTCCAGGTTCCCGAAGGCACCACCACTGATTCCTATTTCGAGCGCGTGGCGCGCGAAGGCTTTGCCGCCCGCTTGCCCCAGCTCGAACGTCTCGCCAAGGAAAATCGTCTCCGCTACCCGTTGACGGTCTACGAACAGCGCCTCTCGGACGAAATTGAAATGATCAAGAAGATGCGCTTCTCCGGCTACTTCTTGATTGTCTGGGA
>DATGJE010000106.1:0-2952 GCA_035295305.1 Candidatus Acidiferrales bacterium
CGCCTCGATTGTGCACCTTGGCAAGATCGTTGTCATTCCGAGGAGCCACGCGACGAGGAATCTGCTTTTTCTTTTGGGGAGCAAGGCTAAGCATGAACGCGGAAGCCAGAAACGCGGGGACTAACTAACGATGTTCGGTGATTGGCACCAACTCTGGGTCATCATCTCCACGCCCGACAATATTCCTATTGTCGCGATGCTCCTTTTTGTCCCGTTTTTCACTTGGCTTGCCTTTCACAACGCTCTGGCCAACGATCGACTCATCGCGCAACTCGAAGGCGACCCGCAACTCGCGCGCACGCATCACCGCACAACCTATCCTTACAACTCCCGCTGGGAACGCGAACTGCACACGAACCCGTTCCTCATGCGCAAGGAACTGCTCGCGGCCCTCATCATCACCATCATCTTGATGGTCTGGGCGCTCACGTTGAACGCGCCCCTCGAAGAGCCCGCCAACGCCAGCGTCACCATGAATCCCGCGAAGGCGCCGTGGTATTTCCTCGGCCTTCAGGAGATGCTCGAATATTTCGACCCCTGGATCGCCGGCGTCATCGTTCCCACGCTGATTATCGTCGGCCTCATGGCCATTCCCTTTATCGACGCGAATCCGCTCGGCAACGGCTATTACACCTACAAGCAGCGCCGCCATGCGATTTGGACATTTCTGATTGGTTTCGAAGCCATCTGGCTCGTTCTGGTTTCCATCGGCACCTTCATTCGCGGCCCTGGCTTCATGTGGTATTGGCCCACGCAAACTTGGGACCCAGATCGCGTGGAATTCAACGTCAACCGCAACCTCGACCAGATTTTCGGCGTCAACGGGCACTGGCTCGCCCACATTTTGCCCGCCGCCTGGAAACCGGAGGCGGTGATCATCGCGCGCGGCCTGTTCGGAATTATTCCCATGGTGGTCTACGGAATCGTGGCCGCGTTGTTCATCCACTGGATTTGCATGCGCACCGACTACAGCCGGAAAATTTATCGCAAGATGAGCCTGGTCCAGACCGTCACCATGTACATTTTCCTGATCACCATGCTCTTCTTGCCGGTCACGATTTTCCTGCGGCTCGTGTTCCGCATTAAATATGTCTGGGAGACGCCGTGGTTCAGCATCTAGGTCCTGGTCGTAGACGATTTTCGCTGTCATTCCGAGGAGCGACGGCGACGAGGAATCTGCTTTTTCTTTTGAAGGAGATTGCGTTTGCCTGAGCTTCCGCCCGACGATCCGATAAAAAGCCGCTCTCACGCGAACTGGATCTTGATCGCGGTCTTCGTGCTTTTGCTGTGTGTCACGTGGTCGTTTTACGCGGAGTTCATCGGCTTGCGGCCCTGGCGCTCGTATCAGCGCCGTTTCGCATCTTCCTATTCGGTCTATTTGCAGAAACAGCTTCGCGCTCGCCGGACCGCCGAAAAAACGGTCTACTCGTCTCCCGATTATCAGAAACTTTCTGCCGCGCTCCAGCAAGCCGAGGCTGCCGCCAAGCCGCAAGACGCCGCCATCCAGCAGCAAATCGCTCTCATCGACGAGCAGCGCGCCGCCGTACTCCCTTCTTTCCAGGAAGACCGCAGCCTCGTTGGCTCGCTGATTTACGACTACGAAATCGTTCCCAACACTTCCTCCTACCGCAGCGAGAAGCAAAGCAAGCTCAAGGAAATGCAAGACGCGGAAGCGAAGACCTACACGGTCGATTGGCCCCAAGCTGACGGCACAACGGTCGAAAAGAAGCTGAACTACGATCAGCTCAACGATACGTTCAATCAATTACTCGATCAGAAAGCGCAGCTCACCGCGAAAGAGGGCGACGTTGATAAGCCGGTGAAAGACGCGCAGGACGCCATGGCGAAATATGCCGGCGACAAACTCCCCGGTTTGAATTCCACGCAGCTTCTGGGCCTGCTCAACACCGTCCAGTCCATGGACGTTTCACTGATTCAAATCAACGTCAACCCGCCTGGCCACGAAATCAACGATGTCGGCGGCGTTGGCCTCACCGACCGTTGCCAGTCGTGCCACGTTGGCATGGACCCGAAATACATTCCCACGGCGTTGACGCTCACCAAAGCCGATCTTGGCCTGCAAAAAAATAACGACGCGCCGTTCAGCAGCCATCCTGACGCACAACTCTTGCAATGGCATCCGCTCGACAAGTTCGGATGCTCGCCTTGCCACGGCGGAAACGGCCGCGCGCTGGACAGCGTCGAGACTGCTCACGGCCGTTACGAACACTGGCTCTGGCCGCTCAATTATCCTGAAAACTACGATGCCGGATGCCAGCAATGCCATTCGGCTGACGCGTGGACCGAGCACGCTCCCGTGTTGAACGAAGCGAAGATCCTATATCGCGAAAAGGGCTGCATCGGTTGCCATAATTACGCCGGTTTTGACGATCAAGGTCAGCAGCTTCAAGACACCGTCCGCGAGATCGCCAGCCTCGAAAAAGAAAAAGCCGACGACAATCAGACCATTCCGCAACTCAACAAAGCGGGCGACCAGGCCCCGGACAATGCCACCGCGCAAAAGCTGTACGCGCAGGCTACAAATCTCACCGTGAATGTCAGCAAAATTGACGCGCGCGTGGAACAGCTTGACGAATTGAGTCACAGCCTGCAGCAGGAAGTGAAGCGCGTCGGTCCAGACCTGAAAGAAGTTCGCATGAAGTTGAATCCGGATTGGATTCCGTATTGGCTCGGCCACACGTGGCAATTCGATCCCTCCACGAAAATGCCGCAATTCCGTCTCGAGCCCGATGAAGTTCAAGCCATTTCCGCATTTATCTGGCAGCAGGGCCTCAAAGGTCCCGCGCTTGAAAAGCAGCCCGGAGGCGATGCCGCGAACGGCAAAGTCATGTTCGACTCGCTCGGCTGCCTGGCGTGCCATTCCATCGGAGAGGGAACTCAGAAAATCGGCGGCGACGTTGCCGCAAACCTCAGCCGCGTCGGCGAGAAAGC
>DATGJE010000107.1:0-21268 GCA_035295305.1 Candidatus Acidiferrales bacterium
AAAGCTTCGGATGTTCCGGTTGGTCATGAGCCGGAATTGCGGGTGCACACCCCACGCCGCCGCAACTGGGCGGTCGCAAACGTGAACGCAAGTTAGGCTAACAAACGCTGTACTGCAGTACAAGAAAAGGCCGTCGTACGATTTCTTCCATGGAAACGAGTACGCGCATTCGACCGCGGAGCCCTGCCACGGTAGAATCCGGGTATGTCTGGCGCGATCTGGACGAAAAGCTTAGTGCTATGGCTGGCGGCTTCGACGGCAATGATTGGTGCGACGGGCGCGCAAGTTCCCGCGCCGAAGACGGTGCCGCAGTCGATTGTGCTGCCGTTGGAATTGGTATCAGGACGGCCTGCGACGTTGGCCGTCCTCTCGGCAGATGGGCGCATCGCAGCGGGAGTCAAACTCGTATTGTCGAATGGTGAAGTGGTGACTACGGATGAGAGCGGCCGCGCTCATTTTTTGGGGCCGCCAGACGCAGGAGTTCTGATCGCGCGGATTTTGGGAACGGAGATCCGCGCAGCTGCGGATGTACGGCCGAAGGAAGACGCGATGAAGTTGGAAATCGCGAAAGTGCCCGCTGTTGCCGCGATCAAAGGTCAGCTCGGAATCATCGGCCATGGTTTCCAAGGTGACGCGGACCGAAATCGAATCGATCTTGGAGGACAATCGGCATTTGTGCTTGCCGCTTCGCCCAAAGAGCTCGTCATTCTAGCCTCCTCGCCGACTTCACCGGGCCATGCAGTGCTCTCTGTGAAAGTCGGTACGCTCGAAGCGTCGACCGACATTTCGCTCGTGGACGTGGTCCCCGATCCGATTCAAGATCGTGTCAGTGCGGGAAAGTCGGGCAAGTTCGTGGTCCACATACGCGGCACGACGCAGCCCGTCGACTTGGAGGTGCAGAACGCGAGCCCGGAGATCGCGGAGTTGAAGCATGGCGATCACGAGCATCTTCGCACCAGCGGCGGGGCAAACAATTCCGCAACTTTCGCAATTAAAGGAACGCATGCCGGGGAATTCTCCTACGTCGTTAGACTTGAGCACGAACTAGGGCTGGCCAATGTGCAAGCCTCCGAGGATTTTCTGCAGGCGGCCGAAAAACTCGCCGAGGGGGATGAAAAGCGGCACATCGGAAGCGCGTTGTCGAAACTGCGCTCCCGAAATGCTGATGTCCGAGGAGCGCGAAAAGAGTTCGCGAAAATCGCGGCCTCGAATTCGTCAAGCGACCTGCAGGCGCTTATTCGCGCGGCTGGCGAAGCCCTAAATGGAGAATAAGAAAAACCGCTGGCGGAATCAATCTATCGATGCAGCCTCGAAGGCCTTTTCCGGGATTTCGGGAAGTGTGCCTTGTGCCATTTGTTCCAGATTTCCTTGCGTCCGATCAAGCTTGCGTTCTGCTTCGTCGTAGCACTGCTGGGCGTGCCGGATATGTCCACCGAGCGTGTCGTAAACTTTGGCGAACGAATCGAGTTGGCTCTGAAGACCTGCAAGTCCGGCGAGAAGATGTTTGGCGTTCTCCGCCACCTGCATGCCCTTGAGTCCCATCATGATCGCGCTCAGATACGCGTGAAGGGTATTGGGCGAAACCGGCAGGATGCCTTTTCCGCGGCAGTGGTCGTCGAGGCGTCCAAGCTTCGGATCGGACGTCATCAGCAGCTCGTAGTAAACGCCTTCGGACGGCACGAACATCAGCGCCACGTCGAGTGTATTTTCGTCCTGGAGAATATATTTTTCCGCGACCGATTCTGCATGTTTCCGTACCACTTGAAAAAATTCTTTGCGCGCGTCTTCGCCCGAGTCCAACATGCGGCGATAAACTTCCAGCGGAAACTTCGAGTCAATCGAAACGATTTTTCCACCGGTACGAACAATGGCATCAACGATTGCGCCGGTCGAAAACCGGTATTGTATCTCGTACGCGCTTCGCGGAAGTGCGTCCGCGAGAAGAGTTTCGAGCGCGACTTCGCCCAGCGAGCCTCGCGTCTTTGCGCCACCCAAAACGCTTTGCAGAGTTTGCGTCGCTTGCGACAGGTCCCGGCCGGCCTGGTGAATTTCTCCCAGTTGCTTGCCAACTCGACCAAGCACCTCTTGCGAATTCCGCAATTCAGTGGCGACCGCAGCATGCGCTTGGGAAACCAGTTGCCCTGAATTTGACAGGCCGTCTTGCACGGAGGACCTGACTTGTCCCAGTTGCTGAAGAACCGTTTGTAGCATTTGGCCCATCTGGGCATTCATGGCCTGGGAGTGAGACAGAAGGGCGGCTTGCATCTCCTGACGGAAAGTAGCGAAATCGTTTTTCGAGGGATCGACGCGCCGCGCGTAAAGCCAAAGCACGCCGATTGCGAGTAGAATGACCAGAACCAATAGCGCTGCGATCAAAGTTTGCATTACGCCCACCGATTATCCGGGGCGAAGATATGGCGAAGCTCTTGCTACTCTATCGCAGAATCGCCGCCGACGAAAGCAATTGCTGGATCCAGATCAAACTTGATCGACGCTGGCTGCGCCGCGTTTAATCGCGGGCGCGACCCTGTGATACTTGTACGAGTGGCTGCGACGCTGGGGCCGTACCCGAATCGATGGTCTGCCCGCCGCGCCAATTGTCGAGCACTGCGACCTGGTGAACGCAGGAGACGGTGCAATGCGGGGCGCATGATTTTTTTGTGTAGAACTCGCGATGGCGCCGCTCAACAGCATACTCGGCGAGCGGAATGCCGGGGTAGCCGCGCTGCTGCGAGCAGTAATGGACGAGGCCGTCCTCGCAAATGTAGAGGTAGCGCGAGCCGGCGCGGCAGCGCCAGTTGTTTTCGCGGCCCGCGGCGATATTGTGCTGAAACGAATTGACGCGCGAAAACGAACGTTTGCCGAGGCGCATGATTTCCTCGAAAATTTCGCGTTCGTTCGACGCAAGGGGCTGGAGCTGGCCGTTACCGTCGTGAATGATGCCGACTGTCGAAGTGAATCCCAATTCTAGCGCGCGGCGGGCGACCGCGAGCGCGTCTTCGGGATGATGGATGCCGCTGCCCAGCACGGAATTGATGTTGACGTGAAAATCGGCGTGCTCGGCGAGCAGCTTCAATTTTTGGTCGAGGACTTTGAGGCTTTTTTTCGAAACGTCGTCGGGCTGTGCGTTGTCGATGCTGATTTGCAGAAACTCAAGTCCCGCCGCGTTCAAGCGCTTGATGCGATCTGCCACCAGTAAATATCCATTCGTGATCATTCCCGCGATCATTCCGTTGTGGCGAATGCGGCGGATGATGTCGTCGAGCTCGGGGTGCAACAGCGGTTCGCCGCCGCTGATGGTGATGATCGACGTGCCGAAGGAAGCGAGGCGGTCGACGCGGCGAAGCATCTCGTCGAGCGGAACAGGCTTCGAGAAATCGTCGTATTCGTTGCAATAGGCGCACGCCAGATTGCAGCGGCGGATGGGAATGATGTGTGCGAGCAGGGGATGCTTGGTCGAGAGCAGCGCCTTCGCGACCATGCGCCAGCTTCGCGCGGAGCGGTGCGCCGCGAGCAGTTTTCGCCGGATTTTCTTGCGCGCATCCATGACTAGCTCTGCTAACTCGACTAACTCTCTATGCTACAACAGAGCTGCGCCGCAGTGGTAAGCTATTGGGCAGTGCGGTTTTCAAACGGGGCTGTAGCTCAGACGGATAGAGCAGCAGTTTCCTAAACTGCGTGTCGGGAGTTCGACTCTCCCCAGCCCCACCATTCCTAGTCAATCCTCATGGTTTAGGGCTAGAATTTCGCCATCAGCGATCTGTTAGACTAGAGATTTTCTGCTGCTCTGCCGCCAAATAATCGGCGTAGGGGCCGTTGAAGTCTTCGACGTGGCCGCCTTCGATGTGCCAGATGCGCGTGGCGACTTCGTCGATCACGTCGTGGTCATGCGTGACGAGCAGCACCGTGCCGTCATACCGCTGCAACGCAATGTTGAGGGCGTTAATGGATTCGAGGTCGAGGTGATTTGTGGGTTCGTCGAGAACCAGGAAATTCGGCTTTTGCAGCATCAGGCGGCAAAAAATCACGCGTGCCGCTTCGCCGCCAGAGAGCGCACGCGTCGGCTTCAACGCGTCGTCGCCGCTGAAGAGCATCTGGCCGAGCAGCCCGCGCAATTCCTCTTGCGAGGCTTGCGGCCTGAATTGATGCAGCCACTCGATGACGGTCGTTCCCTTGGTAATGGAATCGGTGTGATCCTGCGCGAAGTAGCCAACCTCCACGTTGTGTCCCCACTTCACTGTGCCATGATCGATCGGAAATTTGCGGTCTTCGTCGCTGATGTGCCCCGCTGCGCAGCGTATCAGCGATTTCAGCAGAGTGGTTTTGCCCGCGCCGTTGCGGCCCGTTAGGGCGATTTTTTCTCCGCGCGCCACGTTCGCCGAAAATCCCTGAATCACGCGCTGGCCGTCATATGCTTTCACCAGGCTTTTGAATTCGAGTGGATGGCGTCCCGAGGGGACATTCATGTCGAAACGAATGTAGGGCCGCGCGATGTTGGAGCGCGCCAGTTCCGATGTCTGGATGCGCTCGACTTCCTTTTTTCGCGACATCACCTGTGACGAACGTGTGCCGGCCGAAAACCGCGCGATGAATTCGTTCAGTTGCGCGATCTTCTTTTCGCGCTGGGCGTTCTCGGATTCGATGCGCGAGCGAATCTGCGTCTTGGCGAGCACCATGTCGTCGTAGCCGCCGGTGTACATGATGATGGTTTGGTAGTCGATGTCGGCCGTGTGCGTGCTGACGCTATTAAGGAAATGGCGGTCGTGCGAGATCACAATCACAACGCCGTCATAATCGCACAGATAATCTTGCAGCCAGTGTACCGAGTCGAGGTCCAAATGGTTTGTCGGCTCGTCCAGAAGCAGCGCAGGAGGATTGCCGAAGAGAGCTTGCGCCAGCAGTACGCGAACTTTCTGACCGCCCTGCAACTCGCCCATTTTGCGTTCGTGCAGCGACGCGTTCACGTCCAGGCCGTCGAGCAATATCGCGGCGTCGGCTTCGGCCGTATAGCCGCCCTCTTCGCCAACGATACCTTCGAGTTCGCCGAGGCGCATGCCGTCCTTGTCAGTCATCAAGTCATGCGGCTTGGCATAGAGCGCGTCACGTTCTTCGAGAGCCTTCCACAGTGGCGCATTGCCCATAATCACCGTGTCGATGACGCGGAACTTGTCGAACGCAAACTGGTCCTGTCGGAGAACCCCGAGCTTTTTCGGACGTCCAATCGAACCTTTCGAAGGTTCAATCTCGCCGGTTAAGATCTTCATAAACGTGGACTTGCCCGCGCCATTCGGCCCGGTAATGGCATAGCGGCGCCCCGCGCCGAACGTGCAGGACACGTCGTCGAAGAGGATTCTCGCGCCGAAGCGCATGGAGATGTTATTAACGGTGAGCAAAGCACTCAATTATAACAAAGAATCGCCGCTCGTGCTTACTCGCCTCCCAAAGCGCGTCGATCGAGCAATCGCGCTCTCCACTCACGTTGAATCGCCCAACTGCCAGAATCCGCTCCGCGCTGTGCTATTTTGGTAGGTGCGAGTCAGCAAACCAGATGCCAAAACGAGCGACGAGCGAAGCGAAAGTCTCTGTCACCATGGCCGATATTTTCGGCCGCAGTGGGATGCTCGAGAAGTGTCATCCCGGATACGAATTCCGCCGCGCGCAACTCGAAATGGCGGAGATGGTGGATCAGGCGTTTCAGAAGCATCAGCATGCACTAATCGAAGCGGGAACCGGCACGGGGAAAACTCTCGCATATTTGATTCCGGCGATTCGCAGCGGACGGCGGGTGGTGATTTCGACGGCCACCAAGTCTTTGCAGGAGCAGCTTTTCCAGAAGGACATTCCGTTTCTGCGCAAACATTTCGCGCCCGACTTGAAAGTGGCGCTGATGAAAGGACGCAACAACTTTGTTTGCCGGCAGAAGGTTCATCTGATGGCAAATCAGCCAGTGCTGCGCGGAATGGATGAGATCGACTGGTTCGCGCAAATTCGCGAATGGGAGAAACTGACGGAAACAGGTGACCGCGCCGAGCTCGACTTTCTCCCGGACGACGCGGAGCTATGGAACCGCATCGATGCGCGCAAGGATGCGTGCACGGGGCAGAAATGTCCGGAATTCCAGGAGTGCTTTCTGACGGCTATGAGGCAGCGGGCGCAGGAAGCCGACGTCGTTATTGTCAACCATCATTTGTTTTTTGCCGACTTGGCGTTGCGCCAGGACGACTTCGGTTCCATTTTGCCCGAGTATGCGGCAGTGATTTTCGACGAAGCGCACGAAATCGAGGATGTGGCGAGCGATTATTTTGGCCGGGCCATTTCGAGCTACAAGTTTGACGAACTGGCGCGCGACGCCGAACAAACATTGCGCATGGTCAATGCAGGCACAGCGGCGACCCGGCGTCCCCTAGCCCAGATCCGCGAGCGGGCGCACGCGTTTTTCGAAGCTTTCCCCGAGCGCGAGGGCCGCTTCCCATTCGAGCCTTCGGAACGCGCGGCGTTTCTGGAGCGCAACCGCGAACCATATGAGGGTCTCGCGGCGGCGTTGAAACGCCTGGAGACGGAGTTGTCCGCGCTCAGTTCGAAGCCCGAGGAAGTGCTGAATATCGCGCGGCGCGCAGCCGAACTACGGCGCGAACTGGCGTTTCTTCTCGAGAGCGACGAGAAAGGTTACGTCTACTGGTTCGAGCGGCGCGGGAAGGGTGTTTATCTGGTGGCGACGCCCATCGATGTCAGCAACATCCTCCGCGAAAAGCTGTTTGAGCAGTTCGATACGATTGTACTGACGTCGGCGACGCTCGCAGTGGGCGGGCGCTTCGACTACGTAAAGCAGCGCCTGGGAATTTCAGGATCGCACGAGGAAGTTTTGCCTCAAGAGTTTGATTATCGCAGCCAAGCGCTGCTTTACATTCCAAAAGAGTTGCCGGATGTGCGTCACGCGAATTTTTCAGCGCGAGCCGCGGAAGAAATCGCGCAAGTTTTGAAACTAACGCGCGGGCGTGCGTTTTGCCTATTCACCAGCTATGCGCAAATGCGGGAGATTCACGAGCGGCTGGCCGGAATGATACCGTTTCCGCTGTTACTGCAAGGAACCGCGCCGCGTTCAGCGCTGCTCGAGCGATTTCGCGCGACACCCGGTGCCGTGTTGCTCGCCACGGCGAGTTTCTGGCAAGGCGTCGACGTACCAGGTTCGCAGCTTTCCTGCGTGATTATCGACCGGCTGCCATTCGCGGTGCCCTCTGACCCGATTGTCGCCGCGCGAGTGCGTGCGCTGCAGGAGGATGGCCAGAATCCCTTTGCAGAATATCAAGTGCCGAAGGCGGTTTTATCGCTCAAACAGGGATTCGGCCGGCTGATCCGCTCGCGAAGCGATCGCGGCGTGCTGGCGATCCTCGACAACCGTATACAGCGCATGCAGTATGGTAGAATTTTTCTGGAATCACTGCCCGAATACACGGTAACGCACGACCTTGCTGAAGTGGCGCGTTTCGCCGAGGCACTGTGAGCGGGAGGCGTTTCGGAGCAATTCACCGCAATACGAGGCATTGGCCCTGAAGGATCGCCGGGAGACCCATGTACGAAGTCAGCGTAGACGAGAGTTTTGCGGCAGGGCATTACCTGCGTGGATACAAAGGAAAGTGCGAAAATCAGCATGGTCATAATTACCGGGTCCGCATCACGCTGGCGGGAAAAGAGGTCGATGCCACGGGGTTGCTTTACGATTTCGTGCATCTGAAGCAAGTGATTCAGGGAGTGATTCGGACGCTCGATCACAAGAATCTCAACGACTTCGCGCCGTTCGACACGCTCAATCCCTCGGCTGAGAACATTGCGCGGTACATTTACGACGAGACGTCGCGCCAGATGCATTCTTCATCGAACGGCGCGGCAGTAGCAAGCATCACCGTCTGGGAGACCGACACGACGGCTGCGACTTTTCGGCCGTAACGAGGCGCCACCTTGAACCGAGCTTTCGCCATTATCGCGATCCCGGCGTTTATCGTTTCCTTCGTGTGGCTTTACGTTGGCTACGGATTGGCAGTGGCAGCGCCGGTGATCATTGCGGAATTGACTGCGGCGATCGGTGGAATTATTTATCTACGGCGGCGCGCGGCACAATCGGCCGGACGCTGACTGCGAGGCGAGCGCGAAACGTTAATGTTTATCACGGAGATCTTCAAGTCAATTCAGGGCGAAAGCAGTTACGCGGGGCTGCCGTGCATTTTTGTGCGCCTGACGGGCTGCAATTTGCGCTGCAAATGGTGCGATACGGCGTATGCGTTCCACGGTGGGACGAAATACAGCTTGGATGAAATTCTGAGACGCGTCGGTGAAATTTCCGCTGATGGAGACAACGGCGGCAGAAACGTCCGCCTGATTGAAATTACCGGTGGCGAGCCACTGTTGCAGGCCGAGACGCCCGAACTGGCGCGACGGCTTCTGAATGCGGGTCACACGGTGCTGATTGAAACGAGCGGAGAGCGCGACATAAGCAAGTTGCCGCGCGAAGTGGTGAAAATCGTGGACGTGAAATGCCCGGACTCGGGGGAAAGTGGAAAGTTCAGTCTTGCGAATCTGGAAGTGCTCGAACCCAAAGATGAAGTCAAGTTTGTGATTGCCAGTCGGCGCGATTATGATTTCGCCCGCACATTTATGGCCGAGCATCGGCTTCCCGAGCGAGTTCATGAGATTCTCTTTTCTCCGGTTTTTGCCGATCCGGCCGGTGCCTGGCCGGCGATGGATGCGCGCGAGTTAGCGGAGTGGATTTTGGCGGAGAACTTACCGGTGCGCCTGGGGTTGCAATTGCACAAATTCGTTTGGGATCCTGCGATGCACGGTGTATAGGGCAACCCGTGAGTCTTAAGCTGGTGCTCGCATAGGAATACGGCAATGATGTTGAAGTCCAAAGCGGTGGTGCTGCTGAGTGGCGGAATGGACTCGTGCGTCACAACGGCGATTGCGAACGAGACCCATTCGCTTGCGGTGCTCCATGCGAGTTATGGCCAGCGAACGGAGCAGCGCGAACTCCGTGCCTTCAAAGAGATCGCGGATTTTTACGACGTGCGGGAAAG
Source organism: Candidatus Acidiferrales bacterium (assembly GCA_035295305.1). GTDB lineage: Bacteria > Acidobacteriota > Terriglobia > Acidiferrales > UBA7541 > DAHUXN01. The sequence continues at coordinate 9,069 of DATGJE010000107.1, forward strand.
GCTTGTCGTGCGGCTTGATTCCCTAGCGCAGATTGGCGGCTCGGCGCTGACGGATCGCCGCATTTCCGTACCTGAGAATTTGCCGGATAATTCGGCCACAATTCCTATTACGTACGTGCCATTTCGGAATGCCCATTTTCTGTCTGCGGCCGTGAGCTGGGCCGAAGTGATCGGCGCGACTGCGATTTACATTGGCGCCGTCTACGAAGATAGCTCGGGATATCCTGATTGTCGGCCGGAGTATTATGAAGCCTTCGCTCGGTTGATACGGGTTGGAACGCGGCCAGAGACGAAGATTGAAATCGTGACTCCGGTGATTCACATGCACAAGAGCGAAATTGTGCGGAAGGGCGTGGAGTTACGAGCGCCACTAGAACTCACATGGTCCTGTTACCAATCGGATGACGAAGCCTGTGGTGTTTGCGATAGTTGCCGGCTGCGGCTGCGCGCCTTCTCGCAGGCGGGATACACGGACCCTATCGCATATAAGGTACAAGTTGCGCAATAATCAGCAAGTGCATCTAAACATACTTGGGAGGAATGCTCTTATGAAGCGTTCAATCACGAAACTCGGGAGCCACGTATTGTTCCTGGCGCTTCTTTTGGCGCCGATACTTCTGCTGACGCCGGCGGCATGGGCGCAAACAGGCCGCCTGTCGGGCAAGGTGTTGGACCTGCAGGGCAATCCCTATCCCGACGTCGTCGTCACGATATCGAATAAAGATAACGGAATGCATTTTGTCGTTAAAACTGACAAAGACGGAACCTACCAGCAAGTCGGCTTGCAGCCCGGCATCTACGACGTGAACTTCAAGAAGGACAATATCGATTACACAGATCAAGTCCAAATTAGCAACAGCACGGGGGACAAGGGTTCCGTGCTCAACGAAAACTTCCAGGCGATCGCCAAGAAGTCGGGTTATGACGCCGAGGCGGCGAAAAAGCAGCAGGAGACCGCGAACAAATTCAAAGAAATGAAAACGCACTTCGACAACGGTGTTCATGCCATTGCGGACGCCGATGCAACGAAGCAGCAACTCAGAACGTCGCCTCCGGATCAAAAAGCAACTCTGCAGGCCCAATTGAACACCGACTACCAGACGGCCGTAACGGAATTCGAGCAAGCACAGCAGAGCGCTCCTGACAAGGATCCCAATCTGCCTACAATTTTAGGAAACTTGGGAGTTGCATATGACGGAGCGGGAAAGTACCCGGAGGCGGTCGATACTCTTCAAAAAGCAGTGGAGTTGAAACCGACTCCAGCATTGTATATGCAGTTGGGAACAGATCTGGCGCGGGTTGGCAAAATTTCGGAGGCTGGTGCCGCGTGCGATAAAGCCGCAACCCTCGATCCGACGAGTAAGACAATCGGGGAGAGTTGCTACAAGAACATGGGCGTGGTGCTGTCAAACTCCGGAAAGATGAAGGACGCCACCGAACCGCTGGAGAAAGCGACCCAGTTGGACCCGAAGGACGCCGATGCCTGGTATCTACTGGGCAATGCACTGACCAACCAGGTTGATGCCAAGAAAGAGGGCGGCAAGGATGTCTACATTATTCCGCCAGGAACCCTCGAAGCGTATCAGAAGTACCTCGATCTTCAGCCTAACGGTCCCCACGCTGCCGATGCCAAGGCGTCACTCGACAGCCTGAAGCAATTGAGTGGAGGTACTCCTACGACGGTCGTCGTGAAGAAGAAGAAGCCGTAGAACTAGGATGCATTGAAGGCCCCGGCCACGATTTGCGGGGGCCGGGTTCTCCTGCGTGTTTTCCCCGTTTAATTGTCTTTCCAACCGCTCGCTCCTCGACCGCGACGCTTCAGAGTGCTATGCTCTGCCAAGGCTGGCATCCGGGGGCAATCGTGGCACAAGCAGCTTCTACCTACTTGGGAGAGCAACGACGGCGGAGCACCCGCATTGAACAAATACTGCCAATAATCATTCGCGGCATGGACCTGTTAGGGCAGCCGTTTGAAGAGCGAACCTCGACGCAAAGCCTCAGCTTCCACGGTTGCCGCTACGCCTCCAAGCATCATCTTCCGAAGAACACCCCGATTACCATCGAAGTTCCCACGGGACAGACACAAAGACAAAAAGTCACTGCCCGGGCGCGTGTCACGTGGATCCAGAGGCCCCGTACTTTGCGTGAGTTGTTTCAAGTCGGCGTCGAGCTGGAAACGGGCAGCAACGTCTGGGGTGTCGCGCTCCCTCCGGCGGATTGGGTGAGCAGTAGCATAGAGGGCATGGAGACGGCAGAGGTAAACTCAGCGACCCATACGGGTGCAGAGGTCACAGAAAAAGATACGAGCGCGATGGAAGCAGTCCCGCAAGAAGGCTCTCTCGATTCCTACTTGGAGGATTCGCTAGGGAGCTCTGTTCGCCAATCATCCCGGAGCAGCGCAGAACAGGCAACCGTGCTCAATATTGAGGAAAGCCCTCTTCTGCGAGAGCTTCGTCATCAATTTGAATCTCAAGCACAGAAAACAGTTGAGAAGGCGCGAGAGGTTGCTGAGCAAGTGGTTGACGAGCGCACTGCCAGCCTCCGCGGGGAACTCCATAATCGTCTGAATCAGGAACATCGCGCCACGGCGGAAGCTTTCTACGAAAAATGGCGTCATGAATTTGAAGGTCGGGAGTCTGCCGCGAGGGAACAGATTTCGTCGGAGCTAACGCAGCGGTTGATCGCCCAAGTAGCCCAGGTGAGGCAAGACGTCCGCGAAAACCTAAGCACATCATGGGGAGACGCCATGGAGCGAACCCATGCGGCGCTTTCGGAATGGGAACACCGAGTGGAGGTTTTGCGCGGGGAAGTGCGCACCGTTTCCGAGGAAGTTGCGGGTCAAGCGGAACGGCGTCTCGAGGAGAAACTGTCTCAGCAACTCGACGAGATCCGAAGAGAACTGGGCTCGCGTGCAGAACACCAGATTGCCCTTGAGCAAGGGAGCGCTGGTGAGATGCTGGGAATTCGGGAAAGTGTGCGTGAGCATCTGCAAGAGGAAATGACTCGCGCTCAGAAGCAATGGAATGAGCTCCTCGAATCCTCGATCGATAGCGCAGCGCAAAGGCTCGCTGGCCGTGTCACAGACGGCTCTCAGCAAATACTGCAAGTTGCTGAGCAAAAATTGGCGGCGCGAGTCGCAGACCTCCAGCAGGATTCCGGGCTGAGTATCGAAGCCGCTCGCGCGGCGCTTGATGAGGTGAAGAGTGCGCTCGATAAAGAAATAACCTGCACGAAAACCTCTCTGAAGGAAATCGAAAATGCGGCGACTCATTTCTCCGAGCATTCGAGGCAGCTCGAAGCGGCGAGTCAGGATAGTTTGAATGAATTGCGGCAGCGTTTGGAATCCAGCGTCGCACTTCAGCTTGCAGAACTGGATCGTCGAGCGGCTGAATTGCAAAAACATTCGATGGAGCGCGCCGAATCGCAATTGGCGGAAATGACCAAGCAGAAAACAGAACAGACAGCTGGCGAGATCAACGCGAGGATCGCTCCGGTTTTGGAAAGAGCGGCTGAGGCCACACGGCAACTCTCTGCTCGCGAAGAGCAGGCGGAAGAACTTCTGCACATTCATCGTCAGCGGCTGCGACAGGCTTCCGCACATGTGCAGCAAGAAGCAACGGAAAGCATGTCATCGATGCTCGCGAGTCTCCAGAGTAATCTCGAGGTTGCAGAAAAAGAGGTTTCTGCGAAGTGCAGAGCGGAACTTGACGCGAATGCAGTGCGAGCAGCTGAGGAAGCCTCGGCTGAGTTCGCAAAATCTTGCGAAGACCGGTTGCAACGCGGTTTCTCAAGACTGGACGCTCGCGTTGAAGACTCTCTCAATAATGCAGGGAAAAGCATCGATGAAGTGACTGCGGAAGCGACGGAGAAATATCGCACGCACATTGGGGAAATAGAAGAGTCCCAGCTGAAGACCACCGGTCGGCATTTAGAGGCGCTTTCGCAGAAGCAAGTTGAAGCCGCAAAGAATCAATTTGAGGAAACTGCCGAGGGAGTCGTGCGGACTTTTGGGCAAGCGATACAGGCAGCGGCGGACGACGCGGCCGAGCATGCCGTTGTTGAAAGCAATGCCCGAAGCGAACAGGAGCGCAAGCGGCTGGAGGACACAGCCGAGCAAGCCTTGCATAGCTTGCAAGTGCGAGCACAGACTTCGTTTAGTCACTTTCAGGAACAGCTTGCAATGACTGCGGAGCGAAACCTAGCCCTATCAAACGAGGGCCTTGCATCGCAGCTTAGCGCCACCCTCGATGTGTTCCGGGAACAGGGTAAAGCGCAACTTGCGGAGTGGTCTGCGAAGCAAGAAGGATTGGGAGCGGAAGAGCTTGAGCGGCATGAGGATCGGCTTCGCTCGGCTGGGAACTCTTGGCTCGATGCAACAGTGAGTCAGCTTGACGCATTGAACCAGAAACGCATGGATTCTCTGGTTCGCGGTGCCGAAGACGCGATGCGCAAGGCGTGCGTCGATGTATTCGATGGATTGGCGCAGGCAATGAAGGAGAAACTCCTGGGCACTTTCAGCGAAGCACGCAGTGCCTCAGCGCCGCCACCTGGCGAGGACAATAGCCTGGAACGGCGCGCCTCCGCGTGAAAGCCGGTCAAGAAATAAAAATCTCCCCAAAGGCTTTCGTCGTCGAGCTGGCAACTTATCGTTTACCGACGATTTCCATCATCGAATCTGCGACATAATCGACCTGCTCCTCGGTCATCTCCGGAAAGAAAGGCAATGCGAGGGCGCGTTCGCAAGCGCGTTCGGCATGAGGAAAATCACCGGCACGGTATCCCAGATTCGCTAGGGCTTTTTGCAAATGCAACGGTCGTGGATAATGCACGGCCGTCCCTATACCGCGTTCTTCAAGTTGCTTCTTCACTGAATCACGGTTATCGACGTAAACCACAAACAAGTGATACGCGCATTCGTCGCGCGGATCGTCTTGTGGCATGTCGAGCCGGGCGGCGCTGAGTTGCTTGCGGTAGCGTTGCGCAAGCGACTTTCTATTCGCCGCCCAATCGTTCATTCGGCGCAACTTCACGCGCAGTACCGCGCCTTGAAAACCTTCCATCCGATAGTTGTAGCCGATGAAATCATGGAAATACCGGTGCGCTTCTCCATGACTTCGCGCCGCGCGGCAGTATTCGGCGACGCGGTCCTCGTTAGTGACCAACGCCCCCGCCTCGCCATACGCCCCCAGATTTTTCGATGGGTAGAAGCTGAACGCGCCCGAGTTGCCTAAAGCACCGACGCGCCGCCCGCGGAATCGCGCGCCATGAGCCTGGCAAGCATCTTCGATGAGTGCCAGTTTATGCGAGCGCGCAATCCTTTCGAGCGCGTCCATGTTGGCCGGTCGGCCGTAGAGATGAATCGGCAGTATCGCCTTCGTGCGCGGCGTGATGGCACGCTCCACCAATCGCGGATCGATGTTCGAATTCAGCGGGTCAATGTCCACAAACACCGTCTTTGCGCCTGTGTAAGCGATTGCTTCCGCTGTGGCGATAAACGTATTCGGGCTGGTGATGACTTCGTCACCCGGGCCAATCCCCGCGGCCAGGAGCGCCAAATGCAGCGCGCTGGTCCCTGAATTCAGCGCGATGCAGTGTTTCGCTTCGCAGTACGCCGCAAATTCCTTTTCGAACGCAGCTACTTCGTCGCCCAGGCTGAACGACGCGTTGCGGCAAACGCGGTCGAGGGCTTCGAGAACTTCTTCTCGGAGCCCGGCATATTGGGCTTTCAGATCGAAATAGGGTACTTTCATCAGAGTTTTCACGCTTCAACTTTACTTTTTCCTGCCCCGGCACGCAATCAAGAAGGGAAATCGGTGGCGGGTCAGTTTGAATTTTCTTGATCGTGACACAAGGAGTTAAAATTCAAACCGACCCATTACCTGGAAATCCGCTTCCAATATGTAACGTGGAACCCCTCGTGTTAATCTCTTCATGCGGAGTGAGTGCTCATGGTTCCTTCTCGCACATCTGAACAGGAGCGCCGGCCTGCCACGGCCCAGGCGGCATTCGACGCAAATGCGGACAGCAAAGCTCCCATGACCGTTTCCGTTATCATTGCTGCATATAACGAGCGAAATTTCATAGAGGAGATCCTGCGGCGCGTACAGGCAGTTGGCGTCGCGTATGAAATCGTCGTCGTCGATGATGGATCGACCGATGGAACGCGTGAATGGCTGACGGAGATGCACCGGCTCCAGCAAGCTGGCGAAACTGAAGCAGAAATTCTCGAGGGACGCGCGCGTTTGCCCTTGAGCAATATCCATTTTTTATTTCAAGAACGCAACCAGGGGAAAGGGGCCGCGCTGCGACGTGGTTTTCACGAGGCCGGCGGTGATATTTTTCTCGTTCAGGATGCGGATCTGGAATACGACCCGCGTGAATACGCCAAACTGATTGAGCCCATCCTCGACGGGCGCGCCGATGTGGTGTATGGGTCGCGATTCCTCGGAGGACCGCAGCGCGTCCACTTTTTTTGGCATTACGTCGGCAACAAATTCTTGACGCTGCTTTCAGATATTGTCACCAATTTGACCCTTTCCGACATGGAGACCTGTTACAAGGTTTTTCGCAAGGAGGTGATTCGAGGGATGCGGCTGCGCTCGAATCGCTTCGGCTTCGAGCCGGAAGTGACGGCGCGCGTGGCCAAGGGACGATGGCGCATTTACGAAGTGCCGATTTCCTATGCGGGCCGCTCGTACGAGGAAGGCAAGAAAATCACTTGGCGCGACGGCGTTGTGACGCTCTATGCCATTTTGCGATACCGCTTCTTCGACTGAAAACGTTCCCGGGTGCCAGCCGTTTTTAATCTTTTTCGCAACTAGATATGCGTAAGAGTTCCGGTGATTTTCGTCCGGCGGAGCGCCCATGCAAACGTAAAAAAGGACAGCGGTAATAAAATTGCCGCAAAGATCAGCAAAGCAAGAATCGAAGGCCACAGCAGGCGAAATGGCGCCCCAGCCAGCAAAGCGGCGCGCATACCTTCCAGCGAATACGTGATCGGAATTAATCGCGCGACATCCTGCAAGTATTTCGGCAAAATCGAAACCGGATACATCGTCCCGCCAAGAAATCCAGAAAGTCCCAGAAGAATCCATTTCGCGGGATTGCCGCGCTTGAATAACAAAGTGTAGCTGGTCGAGAAAATTCCCAGGCCGGCAAACGCCAGGATTGAAGCCAGCAGGATAAGTATCGCGCCAAGCCAGTTTGCTGAGCGGGGTGAAAACCCGAATAAGAGAACGCCCCACACGAGATACACCACAGTGCGCAAGGACGTCAGAACGAACGGATAGATTACGGAACCAAGCAACGTGATGGGAAGCGAAGTTTGTGTCACGAGCAATGCTTCGAGCGTCCGATTCTGACGCGCCTCCTCGAGGCTGGAATCAAATGCGTTGAAGGCCACGCTCAGATAATCAAAGAAGGCGAAGCCAATCAACGCAAACGCGAAATAGCTGCCTCCCTGCGGAAGAGCGCTTGAGAGTTGAGGGCTCTGGACGAATCGCGAAAGGTAGTAAAACGTGGCGACACCGAACAACGCCTCGCAAGCCTCCAAAATAAAGGCGCTGCGATAGCCGCGTGCGATGGCAAGATCACGGCAAAAAAAGGCCCACAACTTTTCGAAAGTGATGCGCATGTTCATCGCTTACGTTGCGTCGAGGAAACCGGTCCCGCCAGGCGTTCGAGAGCTCCCTGTAAATGGACCGCACCTGTCTGCGCGCACAGATTGCGCGGGATATCGAATGCAAGGATGCGTCCTTCGGCAAGTAAAACAACTCGACTTGCCATTTCTTCAACTTCGCCGAGCGTGTGAGAGGCAAAGAGCAGCGTCGTCCCAAGCCGGCCCACGATGTCGTTTTTGAGGAAACGGCGAAACTCGGCGGCCGCCAAGGGATCAAGGCTGCGCGTGGGCTCGTCGAGAAGTAGGACTGCCGGCGCGTGTAGAAGAGACCGCGCGAGGCCTAATCGCTGCAACATGCCTGTCGAATAGGTACGCGACTGTCGGTCCAATATGTCTTGCATACCGAGCAGTTCCGCCAGTTCGTCTATTCTTCGCAATGCTTGACGACGCATCAAGTTATTCATTGTGGCGAACAGACGCAGATTCTCTCGTCCAGTCAAGCGCGCATAGAATCCCTCGTCGCCGCTCGTGTAATAGCCAAGTTGTTTGCGCGCGCCCGCGCCATTGCTTACTACATCGCAACCGAAAATTTCCGCCTGCCCGCGCGAGGGCACAATTAAGGTGGCCAGCACTCTCAGCAGCGTGGACTTGCCAGCGCCATTTTCGCCAATCAGCGCGACGGCTTCTCCTCGCTCGACCGAGAACGAGACTCCTGCCAGCGCGCGCAGCGTAAGACGCGCTACTGGCTGCATCAGTGCCCGCCATCCCGAATAGGAAGGCGGGAAATATTTCTCGAGATTTCGAACAACGATTGCGTCTGCGGCCACGGATTGTGTTTATAACCGAACTTGCCGTTCGGAATCCAGTTCGGCGTTGCCGGGGCCGGGCGAATCCAAGTAGAATTACGCAGTCGTCTTCACGCAATCTCTAAGGGTCGCGGTCCTTACTACTCTTGATGTTGAACCGAAGAATACACAGCCAACTCTATCCATGTTCGGGAAGGTTTCAATGAACAGCGACTTCACCAACGACGCGCTTCTCGTGGCAACGAAGCAGCAGGTTTCGTGCGAACTGGGCGAGGAAGCGGCAGTTCTCAACATGAAAAATAGCGTCTACTATGGATTGGATCCCGTCGGGGCGCGGATTTGGCGGCTGCTCCAGCAACCCACAAGCATGAGTGCGATTCGGGATGTGATCGTTGAGGAATACGATGTCACTCCCCAGCAAGCCGAAAGCGATCTGCGCGATCTCGTCGAAAAACTGCTTGCCGAGGGTCTGGTGGAGTTTAGCGGTGATTCTCGCTGAAGCCTCGGGGCTACAAATTACTGCGAAAGTTATTTCTGACATGCTCCGCATTAAGCGCTTTTCTGTAGGTCCCACATACATTCTAGTAGGACGGCAAGGGCGTTTACGGTGGACGCTATGAATGCTACTTGGGTGCGCTTTTGTGATCTCTCCGGTCGGGAGCGCCGAGATTTTTTTCTGGGATTGCTATTCCTTCCAATTGTGGTGACCTGGTTACGCGTGTCCACGTTTCGAAGCGTTCAGCACGCATTGGAAAAGTGGCACGGCGACGCGTTGACGAATCAGCGCGATGACACCGGGGCACTCGCTGAGTCTCAGTCCGCGAGCCGCATGTTGGACGCTGCTTCCCGCCGCGGTATCGTTCGCGGAAACTGCCTTTCTCGCTCGATTGCGTTGTGGTGGCTGCTGCGACGGAGGGGAATTCCGGCGCAATTGCGAATTGGGGCAAGGAAGATTGGCAATCAGTTAGAAGCTCACGCGTGGATTGAGGTCGCGGGGCACGCGATCAATGACTCGGACGACGTACAGACTCGATATGCGCCTTTCGCGGGTCCCGTCACCGACAACATGGTTGCACAAAAATGAGCGGGATTGTCGGCATAGCCCACTCGGATGGTAGGCCAGTCGATTCCGATCTGCTCCGTCGGATGACGAACTGGCTTTCCTTCCGCGGCCCGGACGCGCAGGAGGTTTGGATCGACGGTCCTGTCGGGCTGGGTCACGCACTGCTTTCTCATGTGAATGACTCCGAGCATGAACGCCAGCCGGCAACCCTCGACGGGCGCACCTGGATCGTGGCGGATGTGCGCCTCGACGCTCGGAGAGAGCTCGTCGAGGCCCTTCGTTCGAGCGGCAGGGAAGCCAACCTTTCCGATTCGGATCCTCAATTGCTTCTCCATGCTTATGAGGCATGGGGTGAGTCGTGTCTCGATCGTTTGCTCGGGGATTTTGCGTTCGCCATTTGGGACGCAAAGCGCAGTCAGCTTTTTTGCGCTTGCGATCATTTCGGCATCAGGCCTTTCTACTTCGCTGAAGTTGACCATTCCTTTCTCTTCAGCAACACACTCGATTGCCTGCGGCTTCATCCCGCGGTTTCTGATCGGTTGAATGACTCGGCGATCGCGGATTTCCTTCTTTTCGGTATGAATTATGATCCCGCCTCAACTTCATTTGCCGATATCCACCGTCTGCCGCGAGCGCACTTCCTTCGATGGTCGCATTCCGGGATCTATTTGCGAGAGTACTGGCGGCCGCCCACGGATGGCGCGATTCACTATCCGCAGCGTCGCGAATACATTGAGCACTTCGGTGAATTATTTAAGAGCGCCGTCGAAGACCGGCTCCGGACGAACAAAGTTGGAATTCTTCTGAGTGGCGGACTCGATTCCTCAAGTGTGACGGCCGTGGCTCACGAACTGCGCAAGGAAAAATACCCAGCGTTGGAACTGCACGCGTTTACGTCGACTTATCAGAACATTTCATCTGACAGCGACCCAAGCGCTGCCCGCACTGTGGCATCCGCTTTTCAAATCCCGCTTCATCTTTCGGTCGTCGACGGCCTGGGAATTCTCGAGGGCTGGGACGATCCCAATATGCATTGGCCCGAGCCAATTGACGATCCTTTCGCGGGCAGCTTTCTAGACGAGTTCAAGACGATTGCGGCAAATACGCGCGTTTTGCTTTCTGGCGAAGGCGCTGACAATTTGATGCACTTTGAAATGCTGCGCCATTTTCAAACACTTCGCCGCGAGAAACGCGCCGGTCGAATTTTTCTCGATTTAGCCGAACACATTTGGAGGAGATTTCAGGCTCCCGATGGAATTCGTGGGCCGATGCGAAGAGTGCGGCGTCTGTTTTCACGCCGCAAGTCACGTCCACCCTTTCCAGAATGGATCCAGCCTGACCTGGCAGCCCGCTTGAATCTCCAGGCTCGTTGGAGCATCCCGCTCGATAACCTTCCGTGGAACGTCCATCCGTATCACCCAAAAGCCTACGGTTCACTTCTTCTACCCCAGTGGGATTACATGTTTCAACACCAGAACGCTAGCTTCACGCGTCAGCCGCTGGAAGTGCGTTATCCATTTCTCGATGTCCGGTTGGTGAACTATCTTCTCGCCCTTCCATCGCTGCCGTGGTTTTTCCGCAAACATCTGCTTCGGGAGGTCATGCGTGGCAGGTTGCCTGAATCCATACGCATGCGCCCGAAAACTCCATTTCGGGGTGAACCCTTACTGGCCGCATTGCAGCGCGACCAGACCCCACCGCTTTTCAAGATGCAACCTGCCCGCCAGTTAAATCATTATATTAATGAGAGCCGCTTGCCATTGTTCGGACGAGATATGAATGCCGAGGAAGCGGAGCTGAAAATACGCCCAGCATGCCTCAACTCCTGGTTGTTGTCGCTCTCTCGGATGGAAGGTAGAAGATAAGTGCTGTCAGGACTATCATAATCGGTTTCTCGAATACTGGTACCGATCGACGGTTGTTTATTCGAGGCGACTGCATTTTTGATTGCGGCCACGCCGCAGAATTAGTATAAGATTGATGAGGTCCGGAGCTATGCAACCCAAAAGAACCAACTTGTCGAAAAAACCATACAAAGCCCCCACCTTAGTCGTTCATGGAACGGTCAAAGATTTGACCAAGAAAATCGGAGTTCACGGCGCGTCTGACAACGGTACTGGTTTTCGCGTCAGGACCTCGGTGTAGAGTTTTTGTACTAGACAACGGCCATACCGCCCTGCGAAAGAACTGGCGGTCCTCGGCTCACAGGCAGCGGCGTTTTGTTAGAGGGGGGATAGCCCGCTGGAGACAAGAATTTTCTCAAGAAAGCCATATAAATCTCCTATCCTAATCATCCACGGGACAGTCAAAGACCTTACCCAGATGAAGGGCGTTCACGGTACGAAGGACGGCGGCATGCACTTTCGTCATGGCACAGAAATTTAGAGTGTTTGTTAACAGGTTAAGGCATGTTCCTTTTTTTCGAGGATGGCCCGCTTCCAGACCAAATTTGACACGGATGCTCATAATCCCGTGAAGCCGTGGGACGCTTTTCTTACTTAGCTTACGGTCTCCAAATTACTTCTCGCCGGTCAATTCCCGGACTCCATCCCGTCGAACCCACTGAAGCGAGCCAAAGCGGCTTTGCTGACGTGTCGGTTCGGTTTCATGAGGATGACGTGCAATTGCCAACCGACAACCGCGCGGAAGAGTCGCTGTGGTATGTGAGCGACATCCCTGACGCAAGCGGCAATCCCGCTCTCAAAATCTGGAA
>DATGJE010000108.1:0-2372 GCA_035295305.1 Candidatus Acidiferrales bacterium
GCGCGCGTGGCAAATTCTTCTTCGGATCCTTTACTTCTCCCGCCGTGAACGCAATGTCGTGCCACGAATCGGCGGAAAATAATGACCCGGTTTGTGCCACGCAAATCGCCGCAAATAATCCAAACGCGGTCACGGCGCTCAGTCCCGAAACAACAGGCGTCACGCCAACGGCCGTCCACGCGTGCGAGAAGTTCTGCCGGACCACATCGAGATTCAAACCTACCGTGAATCCCAGTACGATCAACGCCAGCAATGCGCCCGTTTTTGCCACCGTGAAAATATTCTGAACAATTTTCCCGTATTCCAGACCGCGGCTATTCGTCCACGTCAGAATAACAATCATCGCAATCGCCAAAAGCTGTGCCGTCGAAAGCGAAAACGCATACCCGCTCGAAACGTGGATGGGATGAATTAAATAGTTGTCTTCGGATATCCGTGGGAAAAGGACGCCCGAAAAACGCGCGAACGCGATCGCAACCGCTGCAATCGTGCCCGTTTGAATCACGGTGCACAGCGTCCATCCATAAAGGAATCCCCACAACGGCGAAAAAGCTTCGCGCAAAAAAATGTACATGCCGCCCGCGCGCGGCATCATCGCCGCCAATTCGCCGTAAGAAAGCGCCCCAACCACCGTAAGTACGCCCGCAAAAGCCCACGCCACCAGCAGCCAACCGGCGCTGCCGATTTGGCGCGCCATGTCGGCGGAGACGATGAAAATTCCCGAGCCGATCATCACGCCGACAACCACCATCACGCAGTCAAAAAGTCCCAGCCCGCGAGCAAACGTCGGCCCCGCATTCGGCGCTGGTCGGGTCGCCACGGGAGAATTCACTTTCGAGCTCATTCGGGCTTTCCCATTACCTCAAGATTCGCGTGCGAATGGCGGGTGAACTTACCCACAAACGCAAGCCGACAAACGGCTTGCATAATATATGCACTGCGCTATATTGCAAGCCTTCTTCTACTTACGCGGCAATCTTCGCCGTGCGACCGCGCAAGCACTCTTGAGAATCGGAGGTTTCATGTCTTTCTCGTGTCGCTCTCATCGAATTGCCACTGTACACACATTCCGGTGCATGCTGGCGGCTCTGTCGCTAGGATTCTTTGCGCTTTCCGCAAGCGCCCAATCGCTTCCGCAGCCTCCCGGTTCCGCAGTAACCACCATCACCCCCGATCCCGGATTTTTCTCAGAGCCCTCAATAGCGATCAACCCCAACAATCCCCAGCAAATCGCCGCGGCTTATCAAGACAACGCGCACATCGCCTACTCCGCCGATGCCGGAAAGCATTGGACCATCGCCTCCGGAATCGCCCCAGCCGACTATCGCGTCTCCGGCGACGTATCGGTCACCTACGACAACAAGGGTCATGCCATCATTTGCTTCATGGCCTTCGACAAGCTCGGCAGTTTTAATTACTGGGGACACAATTCCTCCAGAAATGGACTTCACATCCGGCGTTCCCTCGACGGCGGCGCAAACTGGGAAGCAGACGACATACCCGTCAGCGTGCAACCCGACCGCTCAGATGTCCCTTGGGAAGACAAGCCCTACATCGTGGCGGACAACAGCCACGGTCCATACGCCGGAAATCTCTACATCGGTTGGACGCGCTGGACCATTAAAGATTCGGAGCTCATGCTTGTCCGCTCCACCGACGACGGCAAAACTTGGTCGAAGCCCATGGAGATCGACAATCATCCGGGCCTGCCGCGCGATGACAATGGAGCGCTCGAGGGCTTTGCAGGCGTGGTCGGTCCGGACAGTACTCTCTACGCCGTCTGGGGAGATGGAAATCACATTGTCTACACTACTTCTCGTGATGGCGGCCGCACCTTCGCGCGCACGCGCGACATAATCGATACGGCTCCGATAATGTTCACCATCGAAGCGCTGTCCCGCACCAACGGTTTCCCGCAAATCGCCATCGATCCTCGTGGTGGCGCAAAAGGCGGCCGCCTTTACGTAACTTGGAGCGATTACCGCAATGGCGACGTTGATGTTTTTTGCTCTACCTCCGCGGATCACGGCAAAAGCTGGAGCCCGGCAGTTCGCGTAAACAGCGATGCCGTTCACAACGGAGAGGATCAATTTTTTCAGTGGCTGGCTGTCGATCCATCTGACGGTTCAGCCGATGTCGTCTTTTACGACCGGCGCGGCGATCCGCAGAATAGAAATGAAACTGTCACGCTGGCCCGCTCGACCGACGCCGGCCAAACTTTCCAAAATTACGCCTGGACCACCCAACCGTTCAACGCGACGGGAGTATTCCTGGGAGATTACACGGGACTCGCGGCGCTCAACGGGCGCGTCTATGGCATCTGGACCGAAAGGCCGCAAGTCGCAGCGCAACAGTCCCAGGTCGGCGAACGT
>DATGJE010000109.1:0-6767 GCA_035295305.1 Candidatus Acidiferrales bacterium
TGCCGGCTCCGTCACCACGCGGGCCCAGAACGCGAATGAGCCCGCGATCCACATGCATTCGACGCTAAAGTTCGGCCCGCTGCCCAATTTGCCCCCGTGCCTGACGGGAGCTTCCGAACGCGGGAATCCGATGACCGAGGATTCGGTTCTTCTGCTGCATTTCAGAGCAGGGTGCCGCGTGCCGTGGCACTGGCACACGGCGGAGGAAACGCTTTTGGTCGTGAGCGGCACGCTTCGCGCGGAAATGAAGGGCGGGGCGAAGCCGATGTTTCTGCATGGGGGTGACTACGCACTTATGCCGTCGCACAACATCCATCAGGCGATGTGCGTAGGCACGGTTCCGTGCAGCTTGTTCCTGCATTCGAGCGCCGCGTTCGACATTCATTATGTGGATAGTTCTGGCAAGGAAATCCCGCTGAGCGAAGCGTCGAAACCGGCTGCCAAGGCGAAGGCGAAAACGCCCTGACGTGGGGAATTGCGTTTGATGGCGCGGCGCTGGAATACAGATCTTCCAAGCGTGCCGTACAAGAACAAGTCAAAGGCTCACAGGCTGAAACCGGTGCCACACCGCTGCAATGAAGACCTCAGGTCAGTCCCGACGTAGAGCGTCGGGACGGGACCTGAGCTACAGAGACGTGTAGGGCGTTACGGCAAAGGGTAGAGGGAGATTTTGTTGTTGCCGGGTTCGGTGACGGCGATGTAACGGGCGTCGAAAGAGACGCCGAAGCTGTGGTAGACGAGGTCGTGGAGGATGGGAGTGAGATTGCCTCCGGGGATGGAAACCCAAACGAGATCGCCCAATTGTTTTTCAGGCCCGCGCTTGAGCAGAATGCGCTGCCCGTCGGCTCCCCAGACGACGGTGCCGTAGGCGCAGTTCACAGTGACGGCGGTTGAGGGATTTGCGAGGGAACGGATTTCGAGGGCGTCGCCATCACGGAAATACGCGACTTTGTCGCCGTGCGGCGAAAGCGCAAGCTGGCCGATATAGTTGTCAAGAGTGGCGAGAGTTTCCTCCGTGCCGTGGAGCAGATCGAGACGGACGAGTTTGATGGGGCCGGAAAGAGCTTCATCGCGCTCGATGGCTACGGCGGAGTTGTGCGGCGCGTCCCAAACGACGGCAGTGAAGAAGTGGCCTTTGAAAATCACGCTGCCGGCGCCGACCGAGGGATGAACGAGGCCGACGTTGTAGAGAAGTTCTGAATTGGCGTCGCGCACAAGATACGCGACGGAATCCGGGTCGGCGAGCCAGTTGGCTTGTATGGCGTCTTCGATGACGCTGGTTTTTGTGCCTGCGACGGGAATTTCCTTGCCTTCGTCGGTCATCAGATCGACGAGGCGGCTTTCATGCGTGTTGCCTTCGGCGTCCGTGACCTGGTCGGTTTGCATTTGAACCGTGAGGCGATGGCCGTCGGGAGAAAAAGCGACGCGTTGAATGGAAAAGCTGAACGGCAAGGGAGACTTGACGAGTTTTTCGCCGTCAACGATGAGTTTGCTTTTGCCGTTGCTGGAGAGCATCCAGATGTTGTCGCGCTCGATTGTGTAGTGCTCGAATTTCAATTGGCGGAATACGGCGCAGGCAATGCGGCCGTCGGAGGAAACGGAGTAGGTGCGGCAGTCGAGTTTGAAGCTGGCGAGGGGCTTATCCTGCGCAGGAGTGGGCGGAGCGGCGGCAAGCCAAATAAATATTGCGGCGACGAGTAAAAGCAATCCGGAGATGTAGCTCGGGCAATTCTGTGGAGAACTACCGCTGGTCATGAGGTCGAGTCCTCTTTCGGATTGATCTTCGTTTCTGGCGTCGATTCGCACTTCGATTTGATGCCGTGTCCCGAGCTTCCCTTAGGCTTTGGTTCGGGCGGCTTTGATTTGATGCGGCGAATCTCTTCGAGTCGCTGGCGAATGCGAGCTTCGGCGCCCTGATCTGTTGGGTGATAGTAGACGCGATCGCGAAGGCTGTCTGGCAGGCAAGTCATGTTCGTAACTTTCTCTTCCGCGTTGTGCGCGTACTGGTAGCCCTTCCCGTAGCCGATATGTTCCATCAAGCCGGTGACCGCGTTGCGCAAATGCAGCGGGACAGGTTCGGCGATGGTGCGTTGCAAATCGTCATGAACGGAATTGTACGCGGTGTAGACGGCATTTGATTTTGGCGCGAGCGAAAGATAGACGGCGGCTTCGGCTAGAGCCAAATGGCCTTCTGGCGCGCCGAGAAAATCGAATGCATTCATCGCCGCAAGAGTGATTTGAAGTGCGGCAGGATCAGCGAGGCCGATGTCTTCGCTGGCCATGCGAACGAGACGGCGCGCGAGATAGAGCGCGTCTTCTCCGGATTCGAGCATGCGCGCGAGCCAGTAGAGAGCCGCGTCGGGATCAGAGTTGCGCACGGATTTGTGCAGCGCGGAGATGAGATTGAAATGCTCCTCGCCCGCTTTGTCGTAGGGGAGCAGCTTGTGCTGGAGAACGTCTTCGAGACGTTCGCGTGAGACGACGCGGCGGCCCTCGGAGTCGGGCGCGGTGCCGAGGACGACGGCTTCGAGAGTGTTGTACGCGGCGCGGCCGTCACCGTTGGCGATTTGCGCGATGCGGTCGAGAACGTCGTCAGAAATTTCGACTTGCTCGTTGCCAAGGCCGCGCTCTTTGTCGGCGAGCGCGCGATGCAGAAGATCGATCGTCTGCTCGGCGGAAAGCGCGTGGAGGATGTAAACCTTCATGCGCGAAAGCAGAGGCGCGATGATTTCGAAGGAAGGATTTTCAGTCGTGGCGCCGATGAGCAGAATCGTGCCCGCTTCGACGTAGGGAAGGAAGGCGTCCTGCTGCGCTTTGTTGAAGCGATGAACTTCGTCGACGAAAACGACGGTGCGGCGGCCGTAATGGCGAGCGCCTTCGGCGGCGATCATCACTTGCTTGATTTCCTTGATGCCGGACATGACGGCGCTGAAGGGGACAAATTCGGAGCGGGTCTTTTTCGCGATCAGCCGCGCCAGAGTGGTCTTGCCGCAGCCGGGAGGTCCCCAGAAAAGCATCGAGACCATGTCGTCGCGGTCGATTTGCGTGCGGAGAGGTTTGCCAGGGGCGAGCAGATCGTCCTGACCGAGAACTTCGTCGAGCGTGCGCGGACGCATGCGGTCGGCGAGAGGCCGCGAGCTTTGCGGACCTTCGTTCTCGGGGCCTTCGGGTTCGATGGCGCGAAAAAGATTCATGGTGATGTGTCGCGAGTCATTTGATGCCGCGGCGCTGGCGCGCGGCTTCGTACAGGATAAGCGAGGCGGCGACGGCGGCGTTCAGGGAGTCTACCGGCTCCGCAAGTTGGATGCGAATGAGCGCGTCGGCGCTGCGTTCGATTTCGGGCGGCAGGCCGACGCCTTCGTTGCCGATGAGAATCGCGACCGGCTGGCGAAAATTGAATTCGTTGGGGTCGCGCGCGGCGGAATTTTTTGGCGAAGAGGCGGCGACGATTTGCAGGCCGGAGACGCGAAGTTGCGCGAGCGCGACGGGCGCGGCGAGTTCGCAGAGAGTCGGAAGACGCAAAGCGGAACCGGCGGAGGCGCGCAAAGATTTCGGGGAATAAGGATGCGCCGTGCCTTTTGCGGCGATCACTCCTGTAGCGCCGAGGGCTTCGGCGGAGCGAAGAATGGTGCCGACGTTGCCGGGGTCTTGCACGCCGACGAGAACCACGATGAGGGGATCGAGACCTCGCAGAAGATCGTCGAAGGCAAATTGCGGCGCGCGCAGCAGGGCGGCGATGCCTTGCGGAGTTTCCGTTCCCGCGACGGAGGCGAATAACTTGTCGCTGGTGCGAAGGACGAGAGTGGGACGGTCGAGTTCGGCGAGAAGCCCCGTCAGGGATTTTTCGGCGGAAGCGCTAGCGAGGATGGCTTCGAGTTCGAGGCCGGAGCGAACCGCGTCGGAGACGAGGCGAATGCCTTCGAGGCCGATGCGCTCGTCTTCCGGGCGTGAGGAGTGGAGGACCGCGCGGAAAAGTTTGAGCCAGTGATTTTCGCGCGAAGTAATGGGGGCGCTTTGCGGCGCGCGTGACAGCGCGGATTTACTCGATGAAGGGCGCGATTGTGGCGTCATCGAAGGCAGACTAGCAGACGGAGCGCTCCTTCGCCAAGCGCGTCAGGCTAAAAGGAGACAACGGTTGATTGAGCGTGCCGTCGTGCCGAGATGGCTTTCCGCGCGAGAACGGCACCGATCCGAACACTGCGATCGTGTCTTGAGATATAGGGTATAAATCGATCGATTAGACTTAGGAAGCTCTAACGCAGATAGATTTCCAGGCTCCCTGATTCTCTGGCACGTCGGAACGCTTGTACTTGTAGCGCCCATCGGCGCGCACAAGCAGGACTTTATGTGATGTCTTCTCATACAGCAACCACTGCTCGCTATCCTTATCGTAGGGCCGCGTCTTCAGAATGGCACCGAGATCAAATTCAAAGACGGATTGAACCCCCTGGGGCAAGATCACAAATCGAATCAGCTTTTGGCCATTGATAACATCTGCTGCTCGACGAATCTTGAGTTTTGTCGAACTGTCTCCGATGCGTTTCCCGTTAGATAGAACTACCCAATCGCAACAGTAAATCCATAGGTGCCATTCCCCTTTGGGCAGACCCCTCGGCGCGCTAGGGATTCTCGGGCTTTTGCAGAAGCGTCCTTGCTTGCGACGATTGGCTCACGGACTTCAAGATGTGGCTTTCCGAATTCGAGCGTGAGGAAGGAACCGTAGCCAGGCCTTACGCCCAGCAAAGCTTTCCGTAAACGCGCTTGAAAACCTTTTCAAAAACTGGGGCAATTTGCATTTGTAAGCGCCGCCGCTCAGAGGTAGTTGCGGTTTTCGTCGGCTAGGAGCATGCCGTCGGAGTGGCATTCGGGGAAGACGCTGGTTTGCTTGAACGGGATGGGCGGGCGAATGCCCCCGTACTCGCAGACGACGCAGAGGCGGCGTTCGGTGGGGCAATTGTTGTGAGAGCAGCGGTAGAGCAGCATGCGGCGTCCGCACTTGGGGCAATTCTGTTCTGGGAGCATGAGTTCCTATTCTTCCGATTCTGGAGGGAAAAGGCAAGGGATGTTCGAGAGTTTCGCACCATTTGCGCATGTGTAGTCGATAGTTGAAAGCCGAGAGTCGCGTGATTTGGCACAAAACCCCACCCTTCACAAGAATCGTTCAGGATGGGGCACCCGAAAAGGCAGATTCTTCGTCGCATAGCTCCTCGGAATGACAGGCCGTCGGAGAATAGCAACCGAAGTTGAAGCGGGGATCTGGCACCGGGTGACGGAGTGCATCACGGCGAAAATAGCTACGGGGAATGTTGTGTTGCTGTTAGAATCCGCGAAATGAAGAAACTCATTGTTGCAGTCGTGCTGTTATTTGCCATGTGCGGGCTTGCGTTTGGACAGCAGCCTACATTCCATGATGCGCTGCTCGATCAGCTTCAGGGAAAGTGGGTTCTGCAGGGCACGATTTTGGGACGGCAAACGACGCATGACGTGAACGCTGTGTGGGTTCTTGGCCACCAGTATTTGCAAATCCGCGAAGTCTCGCGCGAAAAGAACGCGCAAGGGGAACCTGATTACGAGGCGACCGTTTTTGTCGGTTGGGACCAGGCGAAGAGCCAGTATCTTTGCATCTGGATGGATACATACGGCGGGGGTTTTGCAGCGGTTGGTCACGCGCCAAAAAGCGGCGACCAGATCCCGTTCGTATTCAAAGGTGACAACAGCGAGTTTCACACCACGTTTCTGTACGACCGAAATGCGGGCAGTTGGGAGTGGCGAATGGATTCGGCCGAAAATGGCGCGCTGAAACCCTTCGCGCGTTTGAAGCTGACGAAAAAATAATAGATCGAATTTCGTACGAGTTGTTTAGGGTTCGGAGCGCTTAATTCTGCGTGGGAGTACAACATGATAGCTGCAAAGGAAGCTCCCAAAGGGCCGGCGGTGTTTTCTTCTCCGACGTTTGGCGCGTATCCGCATCTTGCGATACTCGGGAAGCTGATTGCGAATGCGTTTCGCGCGCTGCGCGCTCGCGTTCGTTCGAACAGACCGTAGTCAGACGTCGCGCAAACTGACCTGAGGCCTTCCCTTCCATTGAGTACATGCGCTTGCGCGGGTTTGGGCGGGTATGGTAATTTGCAGCAGAATGCGGACGAGCGCGGCGCCGCACGAGTGACCCCATTGCCAGCCGAAGTCCTGAAAGTTTCAATCGAGGCACCTGAGCCCTACGCCGTCCATTACGCCGCGAGTCTGATTCTGCGCGGGCGCGTGGTGGGCATTCCTACCGACACGTTTTACGGGCTTTCAGCCGATCCCTACAATTTGGCGTCGATTGAGCAGGTGTTTCGCGTGAAAGGGCGCGCGGAGACGAAGGCGCTGCCGATTTTGGTGAACTCGATTGAGCAGGCGGCGAAGCTGGCGCGGGATTTGCCCGAAAGTTTTCTGAAACTGGCGCAGAAATTCTGGCCCGGCGCGTTGACGATTGTGGTGGAGGCGACGCACGGATTGCCGTTGAAAGTGACGGGGAACAGCGGGCGCGTCGCGTTGCGCTGGCCGAAGTCGGCCGTGGCGTGCGCGCTGATTGAAGCGGCGGGCGGGCCGATCACGGGGACGAGCGCGAACCTTTCCGGATTTCCGGCGTGCAGCGACGCAGGGTCGCTGCTCAAGCAGCTTGGCGACCGGTTGCCGCTGATTCTCGATGGCGGCGCGACGGGAGCGTCGTTGGCATCGACGATTGTGGCGCTGCGCGGCGCGGATTGGTCGATCATTCGCGAAGG
>DATGJE010000110.1:0-2600 GCA_035295305.1 Candidatus Acidiferrales bacterium
AGTTTATTTCAAATGCTCCTGATACCAGGTGACGATACGGTTGAGACGGTCGAGTTCGTGCTTTTCTTCGTGGAAGCCGTGATTCTCGCGCGGATACTCGACAAGCTCGGCCGGCGCGCCGTAAAACTTCAAGCCGCGATAAAGGCCGGTGCTTTGGCCGAGAGGGTCGGTAGTATCGGCTTGGCCCTGGAGAATCAGGATGGGCGTGTGGGCGTTCTTCAGATAGAGATAGGGCGAGTGCTTGAGCATGTCCTCTGAGTTGTTATACGGAAGACCCCAGAACCACTTGTCGTACGACGGGCCATTTTCCGTTTCGAATTCGGCGACCAGATCGACCATGCCGGCACCGGAAACTGCGGCCTTGAAGCGATTGGTCTGGGTGATGGCCCATTCGGCCATGTAGCCGCCGTACGACCACCCGCCGATGCCGAGACGATTCGGATCGGCGATGCCTTGCTTGACAAGATAATCGACGCCGGCCATGACGTCCTTGAAATCGGCGCCGCCCCAATCGGCGCGGTTCATCTCGACGAATTTCTCGCCGTAGCCGGTGGAGCCACGAATGTTGAAGTAAGCGACCGCGAAGCCGTGCGCGGCCAGGAGCTGGCCCCAGGAGTCGATATTGTCAGACCACGCGCCCGTGGGGCCGCCGTGGACGAGAACGACAAGAGGCATGGCACCGCTGCCGGAATAATCGAGAGGCTTCAGGAGTTCGCCTTCGATTTCGAGGCCGTCGAAGCTTCGGTAGTGAAAGAAGCGGGGCTTCGAGAGGATTACAGAATCCCAACTGGAATTGAGATGCGTGACGCGTTCTGGCGAGCCGTTGGCGGACGCGAGATAAACTTCAGGCGGCGCGGTGGCGGATTCGCCGACGAACGCGATTGCCCCCGAAGGAGCGATGGCGAAGGCATGCGGGTTGGGGCTTATGTTATCGATAATTTTTGCGGCGCCATCCACGCTGACGGAATACAGCGCTGTTTTGAATCCTGTTTCGCCCACGGCCATCAAGCTGCCGTCGGGGCGCCACTCGATGCCGTTCATGGCGCGGTCAATGCTTGCGGCAGTCAGATTATGGCCGAGATTTGAAATGGACGTCGAATGCAAGTAGATGTCGTGCGGCTCGGGGCCGTCCACGCGCGGTGCGAGATAGGCGAATTCGCGTCCATCCGGCGAGATGCGAATATCGCCGAAGGATGCTTTTGGTGCGGCGAGCAGCGACCTTTTGCCCGACGCGGCATCGATCGCAAAGACATAATAAAAGATGTCATCTTCGGATTCGGGATGATCGGTGGCGGAGATGATGAAGCGGTCTCCACTGGGCGTCCATTGTGCTTCTCTGACCTGCCATTTTTCGTCCGTGAGCGCGCGGACTTTTTTCGTTGCGAGATCAAGGATCCAGAGACGGGCGTGCTTGTTGTCATGATCGACGACGATGGCGTCGTCCTTGTCTTTTTCTTTTTTCTGTTCGGCAGCTGTCGGTTCGTCAGGCGCGAGGAAGGCAATTTGTTTGCCGTCGGGGGACCACTCGAATGAGCCGACGTTGCGCTTGCCTTCGGTGATGGCGTAGGCGTCGCCGCCATTGGAGGGCATCAGGTAAATCTGGCGATCCTCGTCGCGATTGGAAAGAAAAGCGAGGAACTTGCCGTCAGGAGACCAGCGCGGCGAGTTGTCGGTTTTCTCGGAGAAGGTGTACTGGCGGACTTGTCGCGTCGCGACGTCCATTATCCAAATGTGCTGCGAATTATTTGCGGCCTTCGGAGGCTCACTGACGGTGAAGGCAAGCCGCGCGCCGTCTGGCGAGAAGCGCAGGTCGGAGATGCGGTGCAAGTTCAGCGCTTGTTCGGGAGTCAATCGTTGGCCAGCCGGCGAATCGGCTGCATTTCGCGGTTTCGCGAGGGCAAGCGGACTGGCGAGCAATAGAATCGCGAATGCACGGGCGAGGGAATGCATTTTCATAATGGCTCCAGGCTGACCGGACAATGTAGTGACGCGCGGGCGATTCGTCAATTGGCATTTTGGGCGCGACTTGATTGGCGCGTTGACTTGCGGATACGTCGAACATTAGGATGCGGGCGGGATGGCCGGCTCTGGTGCGGTCAGGATTGACGGAGGGTCAGTGAATTCATTGCCAGGCGTTCCACGCGGCCGGAGTTTTGCCTTCGCCATCGCGGCGTATGCGTTGATCATTTGCCTGACGGCGATTCGTTCGGGGCCTCCGGCTGCGAAAGGCGCGGACGCTCCTGCGGATGAATTTTCGAGCGCGCGGGCGCGAATCGTTCTGCAAAAATTGGTGGGCGACGGCGTGCCGCATCCGGTGGGAAGCGAGCAGAGCGCCGTGGTGCGCGCGCGCATCGTTTCTGAATTGACGCAACTTGGCTATCGACCGCGCGTTCAAACTGGATTTGCTTGCGACATGTACGGAACGTGCGCCGAGATGAAAAATGTGGTTGCGCGTCTCGACGGACAGCAGCCCGGCCCGGCGGTGATGCTCTCGGCGCACTATGATTCCGTTCCCGCGGGCCCCGGCGCTTCCGACGATGGCGCGAACGTTGCGGCTATACTCGAAATCGCGCGCACGCTGAAGGCGTCCGCGCCGCTGC
>DATGJE010000111.1:0-5209 GCA_035295305.1 Candidatus Acidiferrales bacterium
TTGCCGAAGGACGAGCAGGATTTGCACAAGCGCGCAAATCGCGTCGCCAAAGTTTCCATGCAAGATATTAAGATGCTGAAGCCCGAGGATGTTCGCAAGGGTCTCGAGCACAAAGACATCTGCGTCCGTCTGCGGAGTGAAATTGACAAGGCCCGAAAAGAATATGACCGCCGCTTCCAGAAAATCCTCGATCAGCCCGTGGACTATTTTCATCACTGGATGGTCGAAATTCTCGCGGGTGGCGATCCGGAAGCCCTCGGAGAATATCCTTATCCCTCGCCGGTGCTACGCCGCTAATTTATTTTTTGCAAAAGGGATCTTTGGTCCTGCACGCGCGCTTTGCGTTGCGCTAACGCTGCTCGTGTGTTTCAGCGCGTCAAACGCAGTTGCTCAAACAGCCAAGCCTCAGACCAGGAAGGAAAGAATTGCGGCCGCTCGCGCCGCCGCAGCGCAACGCGCCGCGAAACGCGAGGAAGCAGCGCGTGCCTCGCGATTCGCCGCCGAGGCCAAACAGCTCACCATTCTGTCTCGCGCGCTGAAAAACGAGAAAGAACCCGGCGCAGCCTACCGGCATCTCGCCGCATTTGCGAAACGCTACTCCAAAGAAGAACTGGGCGCGCGCGCCGCTCTAGCGCTCGGATATTACGATTTCAACCAGGGCCGCTACGCGGAAGCGCGGCGCTGGCTCGATGCCGCCAAGCCGGAAACGCTCCTCGCGGACTACGTTTTGTTCTGGAGCGCGCAGGTGGACCGCAACTTGGGCAATCTTTCCGCCGCGCTCGATCAACTCGAGAGATTGCGGCGCGATTACTCGCAAAGCGTGATGAGCGATCTTGCGCTTCAGGCGCTTGCCGAGGCCGCCATCGCCGCCAATCAGCCGCAGCGCGCCCTGACTGCGCTCGCCCAAACGGAAGGCGTCGACAAAAATCCGAAGCTGCTGTTTCTGCGTGCGCAGGCCTACGAACAATCGGGCGATAAAATCGCCGGAGCCGGCGACTATCTCAACGTCTACGATAATTTTCCGCTGAGCACGTCCGCGACGGAAGCAGGTGAGAAAGCAAATTATTTTCAGGGAGTGCTCGGCGACGCGTTTCCAAGGCCAATCGTTGCCCAACGTCTGGCGCGCGCCGGGATCCTGTTCGACGCGCATCACTGGCAGGACGCGCAGACCGCCTACAGCCAAGCCCTCCCGGAACTTGTAGGCCCCGATCAAGAACTGGCGCAGGTTCGCATCGCCGATTGCGCCGTGCAGCTTGGCGGGAATGCGGCGACACTCGCCTCGCTGCAGTTGCAAACACCGGAGGTTGACGCCGAGCGCCTTTATTATTTGTCGCAAGCCTATCGCTCCATCCCCGAGGAAGCGAACATGCTCGCAACCGTATCTCAGGCGACTGCTCGCTCGCCGCAGAGCGCGTGGACCGAACGCACACTCTTCGCGACGGGCAATTACTACTGGGTGAAGCTCGATCGCGACAACGCCGCGAAATATTACCAGCAGGTTGTCGACCGCTTTCCGCAAAGCGCCGATGCCATCGACGCGCAATGGCGCGTCTTGTGGGCTTCATACATGGGCCATCGCGACGATGCGGCGAGTCTGCTGACAAAATTTCTGACTGATTATCCGAATTCCTCCTACACGCCCGACGCTCTGTACTGGCTGGGTCGATTGGCGCAAGACGCAGGGCAGGCCGCCGAGGCGCGCGCCTATTACCAGAAATTGCAGCAGCGTTATCCAAATAATTATTTTACGGTTCACGCGGCGGAACATCTTCGCGCACTCAAGCGCGGGTCCGCGGCATCGCTTTCGATTCTCGACGTAATCGCGCCGCTTGCTCCCAGCCCTCAAGTTGGCGCTGCGGAAGCCCCCGAAGCGCTTCCGTGGATACAGCGCAGCGTTGCCCTTGAAACGATTGCCTTCGACGATTCCGCGATGATGGAACTCCGCGCCGCCTACGATGCAACGCATTCGCCGCTGCTCCAACTGGCCATTGCGCGCGCGGATACGAATGGCGAGCACTATGGCGGAGCGATCGTCGCGCTGCGCATTATTTATCCCGAGCTGGAGTCGCGGCGTCTCGCCGACGTGCCGCACGAAGTGTGGATGCTTTCATTTCCCATGCCTTACGCGCAGCTGATTCGCAGCGCGGCTCGACGAATGCGCCTCGATCCCATGCTTGTCGCCGGACTGATTCGTCAGGAGTCCGCCTTTGAAAAGGACGCACATTCCACTTCGAATGCGTTTGGATTGATGCAGCTTCTGCCGAAGACGGCCACGCCGCTCTCGCACCGCATCCGCATGCGATATTCGGAAGAGCGCCTGCTCGATCCTGTTTACAATCTCCGGTTGGGCACTCTCTATTTCTCGGATTTGCTCAAGACTTTTCACAGTGCTGAAGCCGCGCTGGCGGCGTACAATGCGGGCGACGATCGCGTGACGCTGTGGCAGGGCGGGCAGAATTACGCCGAGCTCCCTGAATTCGTCGAGTCGATTCCGTTTACGCAAACGCGGCAGTACGTGGAGATTATTTCGCGCAACGCGGTGATTTACCGCCAACTTTACGGAGGCAAGCGATGAATCCTGTGGCAGCAGGACGCGCGTCCGGCGATGCGCGTCTTTCTGAAAAGGCCGGGCAGTTCACCGAGTCCGTGATCCGCGAAATGACGCGTCTCGCGCTCGCGCACAATGCCGTGAATTTATCGCAAGGCTTCCCTGATTTTGGCGCGCCCGAGGAAATCAAAGCAGCGGCGCGCGACGCGATCACACGCGACATCAACCAATACGCGATCACGTGGGGCGCGAAGTCGCTGCGCAATGCAATTGCCGAGAAATTTCAGCGCACGCAAGGCTTGACGATCGATCCGGAGCGCGAAATCACGGTTTGCTGCGGCTCCACCGAAGCAATGATGGCGGCGATGATGGCCATCATCAATCCCGGCGACGAAGTTGTAGTGTTCGAGCCGTTTTACGAAAACTACGGGCCTGACGCGATTTTGAGCGGAGCTTCGCCGCGCTTTGTGCGGTTGCGCGCACCCGATTGGTCGTTCGACGCGGACGAACTCGCGCGCGCGTTCTCGAATAAAACAAAAGCCATCATTCTGAATACGCCGAATAACCCCACGGGCAAGGTCTTCTCGCGCGCGGAGATGGAAACGATTCGCGACCTCTGCGTTCGGCATAATGCGTTTTTAATCACCGATGAAATTTATGAGCACATGCTCTACGACGGCGCAACACATATTTCTGCGGCGACGATTGACGGCCTGCGTGAACGCAGTATCACGATCAACGCGCTGTCGAAGACGTACAGCGTCACGGGCTGGCGAGTTGGCTGGGCCATTGCGCCGCCGGAAGTGACTTCGGCGATTCGCAAAGTCCACGATTTTCTTACGGTCGGCGCCGCGGCTCCATTGCAGGAGGCAGGCGCGGTCGCGCTGCGGTTTCCAGATTCATACTACGAGCAATTGGCGAGCGATTATTTACAGCGGCGAAATCGTCTGCTCGGAATTCTAAGCGAAGGCGGCTTTAAGTGCTTCACGCCGCGCGGCGCGTATTACATCATGACCGATATTTCCGCATTCGGCTTCGCAAACGATGTCGACTTCGCGCGTTACCTGGTGAAAGAGATCGGCGTTGCCGCCGTGCCAGGTTCGAGCTTTTACCACGATCCCGCCGACGGGGCCCAGCAACTCCGCTTCACCTTCTGCAAGAAAGAATCCACCTTCGCCGAAGCGGCGCACCGTCTGTCCAAATTGCAGCCAGCCCGACCGCGCAAATAATCGCAATCTCATGCCAGCGGGTCGAAAGAATCCATGTAAGCGGGAATCGTGACAGGCCAGTGCAATTGCTGTTGTACGGTTCCGCGGAAGGCTTGCGCTGCCGGTGGGTCGCCGTGGACGAGATAAAGCTGCTTGGGCGACGCCGTGAAGCCGGAAAGCCAGCGGATGATCTCGCCGCGGTCTCCGTGCGCGGAGAATTGACTGACTTCCGTAATTTCAGCGCGCACGGGAATTTCATCGCCGTAAATGCGCGCGAGTTTTGCGCCTTCGAGCAAATACCGGCCGAGCGTTCCTTCGCCCTGGTAGCCTGCCAGAACGATGGCGTTGCGCGAGTCGGGCAAGCGCCTCACCAGATGATGCAAGATGCGCCCGCCCGTGCACATGCCGCTGGCGGAAATAATAATGCACGGCGTATTGATGTTGTTGATCGCTTTCGATTCCTCAACCGTTCTCGTCATGTGGACTTCATGCGTGTTCAACGGATCGTGATTGCCGGTCTGCTCTTCGCGCGTAAACTTCAAACTATGATCTTCCTTGTGGCGCACGTATAAATCCGTCACGTTAATGGCCATCGGGCTGTCGACGAAGGTCGGCAACTTCGGAATCTGCTGGCGCTCTTCAAGCTGCCGCAAGATATACATCAGCGTTTGCGTGCGGCCCACGGCGAATGCGGGAATCACAATCGCGCCGCCGCGCTTCGCCACGCGATTCACAATTGCGGCAATCGCGTCGTAAGGCGAATCCTTGGGATGGTCGCGGTCGCCGTAGGTCGATTCGCACAAAATGTAGTCGGCCTTCGCAATCGGCTCGGGGTCGTTCAAAATGGGCTGGTCGTAACGGCCCACATCCCCCGAAAAAACTACAACAGCGGATTTCCCATTTTCCGTGATCGTGATTTGCAATGACGACGACCCGAGGATGTGGCCCGCGTCCGTCGGTTTCACCGTGAATTGCGGACTGATCGTGAACGGGTCTTTGCGCGGAATTTCCTGATAGCGTTGGAGCGCCTGCTGCGCATCGGCGACAGTGTAAAGTGGCAGCGGCGGCTTGTGGCTCGAATAACCTTTCTTCGAGATGTATTGCGCGTCTTCTTCCTGCAAGTGCGCTGAATCGGGAAGGAGCAATTCGCCGAGTTCACGCGTCGCCGCGTTGGCGTAAATCGGCCCGCGAAAACCGTCGCGCACGATGCGCGGTAAATATCCTGTGTGGTCAATGTGCGCGTGCGTCAGGACGATCCAGTCGATCGTCGAGGGATCGATGGGCAGTCGATCCCAGTTGCGCTGCCTCAATGGTTTCGGGCCCTGGAAGAGTCCGCAATCAACCAGCAAACGTTTTCCACCCGCTTCGATCAGATATTTTGAACCGGTAACAGTTCCCACCGCGCCCAGAAAAGTAATTTTGGCCATAGGGCGCGTATTTTAACCGAAAGCAG
>DATGJE010000112.1:0-10579 GCA_035295305.1 Candidatus Acidiferrales bacterium
CAACTCCGCTGCCGTCTCCGCAATCAGGTCGAATCCCTTCTGATCCACGAAGCGCGAAACAATTCCGATCAGCGGCCGTTCCATGTTGTCCGAAGGCAACTGAAACGCCGCCAGCAAATCTTTCTTGCACAGCCGCTTCCCGTCCATCACTTTCGAAGAATACGTCGCCGCGATATTCGTGTCCGTCTCCGGATTCCACGCCGTGTAGTCGACTCCGTTCAAAATCCCCACCAGCCGGTCGCCGCGCGAACGAATCACGCCCTCCAGCCCGCAGCCATATTCCGCCGTCTGAATTTCCTGCGCGTATTTCCGGCTGACCGTCGTGACGTAATCCGCACAAATCAGCCCGCCTTTCAGGAAATTGACTTTGCCGTAATATTCCAGCATCTCTACGTGAAATAAGTCCTCCGGCAATCCCGTCAGCATCAGAGCCGTGCGAGGAAAAATCCCCGGATACCCCAGATTGTGCACCGTGAACACCACCGGCACTTGGCTCATCACCGGATCCTGCGCGTAGAGCGTCCGCAAATACACGGGAACCAGCGCGCTCTGCCAGTCGTGGCAATGAATCACGTCCGGCATCCACACTTGTTTTGCAAATTCAATCGCCGCGCGGCTCAACTCGCCAAAGCGCTGCGGATTGTCCGAGTAATCGCCGATTTGATCGCCGTAAAGTTTTTCGCGGTCGAAATACTGCGGATCATCCACGAAGCAATATCGCACGCCTTCAAACGTTCCGGCCTCAACAATCGCCGGAAAGCGCACTTTCTGCCCCAGCGGCACGCTCAGGCTCGAAATAATCGTCCGCGATGCCTGGTTCCCTCGATACCGCGGCAGCAGCACAACTACTTGATGCCCCATCGCCACCAGCGAACGCGGCAGCGCCTCCACCACATCCGCCAATCCGCCAGTCTTCGAGAACGGCAGCCCTTCCGGTGATACAAACAGAATCTTCATCTCGCCTCGTAGAATTATAAACGGTACTGAATCGTCGCAGTCGCGTCAAGCCAAACTGCCAGCCCTATTCATTCCCAATCTGAGCCAGAAGATATATATACTCTCGTTAGCGGAGGAATCGCGTGGCCGCGCCAAAAACAACAGAAGAAGCATTCCAGCAAATGCGCTTCATGTGGTTTGCGTTTCTCGCTTCTATTCTCCTCTACATTTACATCGCCACTACCACGCCGCCACCCGCGTGGCTGAACTTTCGGAACGCCACAAGGATCTTTCCTATCCTTGGAGTTCTCGATTTAGTTTATTTCGCATGGTTTCGCACGAAACGGTTTCCCGGAGCCCTTCAATTAGCGCAGGAGCGACCGCGAGACATCCACGCGATCAGGAGGTGGGTGGCTGCGTGGATTACTCTCGCGGCAATCGCGGAAACCGAAGCTCTTTTCGGACTATGTCTTCAATGGGGGAACAAGTCCCCAAGAGAGGCGACGCCGTTGTACGCACTCGGGTTTGTTCTGATCGCATCATTATGGCCGCAGCATGTCCATTCAAGGGATAGCATCACCGAATAGCCGGCGCAGTATCAAGCATCGCGCCAAGGCACGGACAAACGCTGGTAAACTTCCCTGCTGATGCCTCGGCAAAAGCTCGGCCAGCATTTTCTCTCGCAGACTTCCTGGCGGACGCGCATCGCTGAGACCCTTCCCGCCGACCGCGACGCGATCTGGCTCGAAATCGGCGCGGGCCACGGCGAAATGACGGAGCTTCTTGCAACGCGCGCCCGCCGCGTCATTGCCATCGAGACGGACGCCGTTCTCGCCGCCACACTTCGCGAACGCGCCGCGCACTCGCCCGCCACAGCGGGCGTGCCCAACGTCGAAGTCGTCCACGCCGACGTCCTCTCCCTCGACCTCGCCGCGCTCACGGGCGAACGCTTCCGCGTCTACGGCAACCTGCCTTACTACATCACGTCGCCGATTCTCACTCACCTCTTCGGTTTCGCCGACCAGATCGACTCCATCCACATCGTCACGCAACTCGAAGTCGCGCAACGCATCGCCGCGCATCCGCGCAGCCGCGACTACGGCTACTTGTCGACGCTCTGCCAATTCTATGCGCGCCCCGAACTCGTCTTCCGCATTCCCCCCGGCGCATTCCAGCCTCCGCCGAAAGTCACTTCCGCACTGATCGAAATGTATCTCCCCGGCGAACGCGACTCACTCGGTATTCGCGACGAGTCCGCGTTCCTGAAATTCCTTCAGGTTTGCTTCGCGCACAAACGCAAAACCCTGCGCAATAATCTGCGCGGCACTTACGCGCACGATGCAGTCGCCAAAGCTCTCGCAGTCGCCGCGCTCACGGACACTTCTCGCGCCGAAGAATTGACGCTGCATCAATTCGCGCAGATTTTCACGTCGCTGGCCGCTTAACAGTGGGCGTTTGTAGAAGCAGTTCAGTGCACTGTAAAGGCAAAGCAAAATCCCCACCCTTCGCGAAATGCGCTCCCTTCCTGCGTCAGGGCAGGCAGGATGAGGCACCCGCAAAAACCTCACGTCAGCCGCGGCCAAATGCGCCGCGTCGGGACGTGAGCTACACAGAAGCCTGTTCGATCACGGCGCACAATCGGTCCGGATAATTTGTCATAATTCCATTCACACCCATCGCAATCAGCGCGCGCATTTGCTCCGGCTCATTCACCGTCCACGTGGCGATTTGCATGTCCGCGCGATGCGCTTTCTCCACCAACTCGCGCGTAACCAAATCCGCGCGCGGCAGAATCTGACGCGCTCCGATACTCTGCGCTTTCTCGATGGCATTTGGCATTTGCGTCTCGAAAAGCAAACCCATCATCAGCATCGCATCCAGCCGCCGCAAATTCTCCAGCGTTCGCGCGTCAAACGAAATCACCACGCATTGCGCTGCTTCTTTCGCCGAACGCAGTGCCTCGGCCATTGCATGGTGAATTCCCCACGTGCCTTCGTGTTTGATCTCCAAATAAAAACCCACGTCCGTTTCGCGTGCGAACGCGAAAATCTCTTCAATTGTCGGAATGCGCTCGCCTGCAAATTCCGGCGCGAATGACGACCCGGCGTCCAGTTCGCGCAATTGTTCCAGCGTGAAATCTCGCACCAGTCCGCGCCCATTCGTCGTGCGATCCAGCGTGGAATCGTGAATGGCCACGAATCGCGCGTCGCGTGAAAGCCTCAAATCCGTCTCGATGAACGCCGCGCCAAGATCCACGGCCTGCCGAAACGACGCCATGGTATTTTCGGGCGCGTGTCCCGAAGCTCCTCGATGCGCAATCACCCATGGCCGCTTCATATGAGCGGTATCGTAGCAGAATCCACCGAGTCGCTCGGCGCTCGCCGCAGCGCTTTGTGCGCGGCCGCCGCCAAAGCGTCATCAACGTCATCGAAGAAGGACAAACTCTGTGCCCAAATGTGAAAACTTTCGAACACACACGGCTTATGGTCCCCCGACCACTGAAAGCTAAGGAAAAGTAAAATAAGGACATATGGCTTCGCTGGTACTTCGCCCCCGTGGCCGTTGAATTGCGATGTCTTTTGCGATTCTTCCGAGGCGGAACTGATGGCCCTTTTCGTCGTCTTGATCGTTGCGCTGGTTGTCGGACAGACTTTTTGGGATTGGCGCGACGCCAAGCGCGGCCCTGCCCCGCCGTATTGGATAGGTGGACTCGCCCTCGCCAGCCTCTTGGCCGCGACGCTTTCCGGCTCTAATTCCATGGGCTCAGTGCTTTACCAGCATACTGTGGGAGAGTTGCAAGCCGGCTCCGGCGCAGGAATGTTTTGGGCGGAGGCGGCGTTCCTGTTCTGCGGACTGGGTGTGATCGTCGTTGCTGTGCGGAAGAAGAGCGCTCGCTCCCTCCTTCTCGTCGCCGGCGTCCTATCGTTCGCCCTGTGGCTCGGCATCTCGCTCTACGCGTAAGCCCTGCGTCCTGCGGACCTTTCCTCGACAACCTAGCAACTTTACGAGAATTTCTATATTCGCTTTCTGTTCGCCTACGCATCGAATTTCTGCTATGCTTCTCGCGTGAGTGCAAATGCAGCGAGGACGCCTCCATTGTCTTTACGACTCTCCCGAGCCGTCCTCGCCAAGCAACTCATCCGCACTTTAATTTGGACCTGACCCTTCGCACAAGCTGACCGAAGCGACACTTCCCCGCTTCTCGCTCTTGCCCTCCGCTGGGCGCGTTGCCATACTCAATATAATGAAACGCGCCGGCCTGATTCTCGCGCTCGTCTTGCTTTCGGTCGCCGTTGCGCGCGCCGACGAATTTCACCTGAAAGACGGCAGCACGATTGTCGGTGTGATTGTCGGCTACCAGGGAAATTCATTTCGCGTGAAGACCAGTTACGGTTTCGCACTGGTTGATCGCGACTCAATCGCGTCCATCACCGTGGCGAAACCAAATCCAGCAGAGAAGAAGACAGCAAAATCGTCCGCGCCTGAGAAAGCAAAGCCCGCGGACTCTGCATTGCAAGCAAGCACGTCAAAGAATGAAACTGCCGTTGCAGCGAGACAAGAAGAATCCGCGAAAGCAGTTGGCGACGCAAAACCCGAAGAAGCCAGCGCGGCTGCGCCGCAGCAAACTTCGAATGCCGTCGCGAATCCCGCAACGCAAACGGCGAATCAGCAGCCCGCGACGCCACCGGCTCCGGAGACACCTGCGCCGATCCCGGTGCGCGAAGAAGTTCAAGGCAATCTCTACATCAATGACACGTATGGATTCAGCATTTACAAACCGCCCGGCTGGGACTTGATAGAAGGCGCACGCGCGGCGCTGCCCGGCGCGGTTGTCGCGATGGGCACGTCGGACCAGACGACGTATCTCATCATCGGCCTCGAGCCATCGAGCGGCACGTTGCAAACGCATGTCGCGTCGACGAACGAACGCTTGGCGAATATGTTCGACGACTATCGCCCGCTGGCTCCAAGGCAGACAATCGTCGCGGGGATGCACGCGATTGAATATCAGTTCCAAGGGATGGCAAACGAGCAGCAGTGGAGCGGGACGGTAATGCTGCTCAGTCGCGGAGACAATTTCTTCACGATTTTCGGAGTCGCGTCCTCCAAAACGGATCTGGTGCAAATTCAACAAAACGTAATTTCGCGCACAATCGCCAGCCTGCAATTCACCAAACCATGATTTTTACATTTCCCGCCGCTAGAATTTTGTGACTTCGCTGAAGTGGAAATCGCGGACTTTCATCGCGGGCACAACCATGTCGAATGATTCTTCGCCCGAAGCGCGTACGGCGGGACCGAGCATCTCGACGTTCGAGAGCATTTCGATAATACTTTGATTGAAGCGGAAATTTCGGACGGCACAGGTGACGCGGCCGCTTTCGACCAGGAATGTGCCGTCGCGCGTCATGCCGGTGAGAATTTTCTGATACGGATCTACTTCGCGGATGTACCACAGCCGCGTGATGAGCAAACCGCGCTCGGTCGAGCGAATCATTTCTTCGGTGGAAGCATTTCCCCCTGCAAAAACCAAATTGAACGGCGCTTCGCCGTCTTCGCTGGGCAGCGAAAATCCGTGCCCCGTGGGCTTCGCGTTTGCTTTTTTTGCGCTAGCCCGGGAGTAGACCAAATTCAATGGCACGCCGCGTTCGACGAGCGCGACTTTTTTCCGCGGCACGCCTTCGCCGTCAAAGGGCGGCCCGAGTTGCAGCGGATGATAAACGTCGTCCCAGATGGAAATATTGTCGCCGAAAAGCTTCTTGCCCATGCGTCCTGTTAAGCAGGAGCGTTGATCCGCAACGCAGGTGGCGGCAAAATCGTAAAATAAAAAACCAACGAGATCGAGAACGGCTGCCGGCTCGAGAATCGTCGTATAGCGGCCCGCCGGAATCTCGCGCGGAGCGCGCGAGCTGGCTGCCTTTTCGCTCGCCCTCCGTGCCAGGGCTTCGGGGTCGATGTCATTTACGCGTGACGATGTCGCCTTGGCCCAGCCAGAAGAATCCTTTTCGAGGATGGTGACCGAGAATTCCGCGCGCGTGTCGTCGTAATATTCGAAAAGGCCGCGCGAATTCGCCAGCGCGATTTCCGCCAGGCCGGTCGAGAAAATGCCCGCCGTAGTTTGCTTGTTCTTATCGGCCATGTGGCAAACGGATGTGACGGCGCGGGCGCGATCGTCCGGTGTCGCGGCCGCTGTCTGCGCGACGAAGCGGTCGACTTTCGTGAGTTTCTGTTGCCCGAGCATGGGCAGCAATTCAGAATTGCGCGGCTGGACGCGCGCCAAGTTAAGCGCAGCGTCGGTGACGCGGCGCAGCGATTCGTCGTCGGTCTTGTTCGTAGAGGCGCGGGCCGTGCGGCCATCGACCACTGCGCGCACGGAGATCGTCAAGCCTTGCTCGGCCACATTCTGATGAATCGTGTTATTCGCGAAACGCGTGAGCGCGCTCGTGACGGCGCTGATATCGACTTCCGTTTCGTCCGCTTCGCTGAGCTTGAAGATTTTCTCCGCGATGCGACGCAATTCGGCGGCTCCGAGGCGACGCTCCATTGCAACCGCGTGCTCGCGCCGCGGAGTCTTCGCCAATGCGCGCCTCCCTGTTCGCGTTTTCGATTTCTTGGCCATTATTTTGAGAGTGCGATTCCCACTTTCACGTTGCGGAAACGCGCGGGTGACGCTCCATGGCCCGTGCCCATTGTTTGCATGGGCTGGCCTTTGCCACAGTTTGGCGTGCCCCAGAGCGTCCAATACTCGCGCGAGCAAATGGCATCGCAACTATTCCAGAATTCGGTCGTGATTCCGCTGTAGCTCGGAGTCTTAATCATGCGCCCGCGTTTGCCGTTCTTTATTTCCCAGCCAATTTCCGTGGAGAACTGGAAATGGTAGCGCCGGTCGTCGATGGACCATGAGCGATTCGTTTCCATGTAAATTCCGTCGTCGGTGCTAGCTATGAGGTCGTCGAATTTGCGGTCGCCCGGCAAAATGCTGATGTTCGTCATGCGAATAATCGGTAACCGATTCCAGCCTTCGGTGCGCATGGTGCCGTTCGAGCGCGATTGTCCAATCGCGGCGGCCGTTTCGCGGTTCGTCAAGTAGCCTGTAAAAAGTCCGTCGGAGATAATCGGCGTACATTGCGCGGGGACGCCTTCGTCATCGTAGCCAAACGTGCCGAGACCGGGGCCGTGCGCGAGGCGCGCGTCAGCAACTACGTTCACAATGTCCGAGCCGTAGCGCAAAGAATCTAGCTTGTCCAATGTGAGGAAACTCATGCCCGCGAAATTTGCTTCCATGCCGAGAACGCGGTCGAGCTCGATGGGATGGCCGATGGACTCGTGAATCTGCAGACCGAGCTGCGAACTATCGAGAATGATTGTGCGCTGGCCTTCGGGGCATGGCGCGGCGCTGTGCAACGCGACGCATTCTTTGGCGACACGCGGCGCGTGCCGAACCAGATCGAGCTCCTCGATTAATTCGTAGCCGCGCAACATGTGCTGCCCGCCGAAACTATTCGGATACGAGCGTTTCTGAATTTCCTCGCCCGCGAAACTGGTGGCGACTATTCCAGCGCCAGATTGCATTTTCACCTGATGAATCACGGAACCGATGCTGGAAACAAACAGCTGCTCGATTTTTCGAAACGACATGGAGCCTTCGGCGAGCGTGACGCCTTTCACTTTGCGCATTTCGGCGTCTGCGCGAAGGAGCACGGCGATTTGCGTTTCGATGGGAATACGAAAGGGATCCTTGATGAAGGGATTCTGCCACGTGTCTACGTAGGATTGCTCCGGCGCGAGAACGACGTCGTGGCGTTTGGCCATCGCCGAGGCTTTTGCAATGGCGACGGCTTCGGCGGCGCAGGCTTCGATGCCGGCGCGGCTCAAACGATCCGTGGAAGCGAATCCCCACGCGCCGTGTGCGATGACGCGGAGGCCGATACCGAGCGATTCGGCTTCAGCGGCGCGGCCGACCTGACCGTTTTTCGTCGCGACATCGCGATGGCGAATGTCCATCACGCGCGCGTCCGCGTAGGTGGCGCCACGCGCGAGGGCTTTCTCAATCGCCGAGTTGGCCAAGTCTCGCATCTTTTTTCGTTTCGGGCGCTTCCGTCTTCCGTGAGCTTGCAGAAGAGAAGAATTTCTCCTGCCAACTCAGAATTTAAAAACACGCAAATATTGGCGATTAGAAATGCACTCGAGTCTTTGTTTTCAATGGATTGAGGCGATTTCTAATTCCAGCATTGGCGATTAGAAAATCCCCGGGACGCGAGAGAGGGTGTCGCAGGCATATCCCCCATGTTCATCTCTTCCCAACACTCACAATTTCGCTCCGAACGCACGGGAATATAGTAGTACACGGTTTGGAATATGCAAGAGCGAGCGGCTGTGGATTTACGGCCCTTCGCGGAAGACGCTCTGTACCGACGTTGGCGCAGGCGGGACGCGCCAGCTGGCTCTGAGGGAAAAGCCCCACGCTCACAAACCGAGCATGGGGCACCCTGAAAAGCTCAGCGCTAGTCTGGGCCATCCGCCTCGACGTAGGGTAACTGCAACGTCCCTCGGGCGTTTCGGGATGCGGCGCCCAAGTCTTCGGGCAAGGGCAAAGCGGCGTCTAGCCCTGCCTGCGGCAGGCAGGCGCGGCACTCCACAAAAGGCAAGGCGGAAGCACACAGGCTGAAGCCTGTGCCACGTAAACCGGAGGCGAAAGCCGATTTCCGCTTGCAGCGGCAGACCTCACCCTCGTTCGCGACTTTTTTATGTCGGGCTACCGCTGCAGTCCGGCGCGACGGGGTTCCCTTCGCACCTGAGGCAGGCGGGATGAAGAACGAGAGCCTCACGTCAGCCCGCGCAGAACGCGGGCGCGACGTGAACCACAGAGCCGGGCCCTTATGTGCCTTCGTTCCAGGAGGCGAGGTATCGCTCCTGCTCGGGAGTTAGCTTGTCGACTTGGGTGCCGAGGGATTCGAGTTTGAGGCGTGCGATTTGCGTGTCGATTTCCTCGGGGACGGCGTAGACCTGCTTCTTGAGTTTGCTGGCGTGCTTGATCAAGTGTTCGACGGAGAGCGCTTGATTGGCGAAGCTCATGTCCATGACGACGGCGGGATGGCCCTCGGCGGCGGCAAGGTTGATGAGGCGGCCTTCGCCGAGCAAGTGCAGCTTGCGGCCGTCACGCATCGTGTATTCCTCGACGAATGGACGGACTTCGCGGTGCGAGCTGGCCAATCGCTCGAGCGCGGGAATATCGATCTCGACGTTAAAGTGGCCGGAGTTGCACATCACGGCGCCGTCGCGCATTTTTTCGAAGTGGTCAGATGCGAGCACGGATTTGTTGCCCGTGACGGTGATGAAAATTTCGCCGATCTTGGCGGCTTCGTGCATAGGCATTACGCGGAAGCCGTCCATGATGGCTTCGATGGCTTTGGTGGGATTGATTTCGGTGATGATGACGTTGGCACCCATGCCCTTGGCGCGCATGGCGACGCCGCGTCCGCACCAACCGTAACCCGCGACAACAATGTTCATGCCGGCGAGAAGCAGATTCGTGGCGCGAATGATTCCGTCGAGCGTGGACTGGCCCGTGCCGTAGCGATTGTCGAAGAGGTGCTTGGTGAGCGCGTCGTTGACGGCGATGATGGGATACGCGAGCGTGCCGTCCTTGGCCATAGCGCGAAGGCGAATCACGCCCGTGGTGGTCTCTTCCGTGCCGCCAATGACGTTGGGGACGAGCTCGGGATGCTTGGTGAGCAGCATGGTGACGAGGTCGGCGCCGTCGTCGAGCGTGATTTGCGGGTGATGTTCGATGGCGGCGTTGATGTGCGCGTAGTAGGTGGCGTTGTCTTCGCCCTTGATGGCGAAGGTCGGGATGGCGTAGTCCTTGGAGAGGCAGGCAGCGACTTCGTCCTGAGTGGAAAGAGGATTGGAGGCGCAAAGGACCACGTCGGCGCCGCCGTCACGCAAAGTGATGGCGAGGTTGGCCGTTTCGCTGGTGACGTGCAGGCATGCAGACATGCGAATGCCCTTGAGCGGCTTTTCCTTGATGAAACGCTTGCGAATCAACTGCAGAACGGGCATCTGCTGATTGGCCCATTCGATTTTGCGGCGGCCCTTGTCGGCCAGAGCGAGGTCTTTCACGTCGCCCGACATTTTGGTTACTGTTTCCACGAAGAGTCTCCTATAAGTGCGGAATTAAGTCCCTCGCCGCGTCGCGGCGATGACAACGAAAAGATTTCGGCGCTGTGCGCCGACGGGCGGGGTAAACGCCGCCCCTACAAAAACAAAAGCCAAGCAACGACGAGGCGGGCGGCGTAAAGCCGCCACAAGGCAAAGCCCAAATCCCCACCCTTCGCGAACACCGCTCAGGATGGGGCACCCGCAAGAGCAAAGGCAACAGCGACGGCAAAGCAAAAGCGGCGTCGGGCCCTAACAAAGGCGACCCCCCCACCCTTCGCCAACGACATTCCCTTCCTGCGTCAGGGCAGGCAGGATGGGGCACCCGTAAGAGCAAAGACAAAGCAAAGCGGCGTCGAGCCGCCGCACTCCACAAAAGCGGCGACAGCAAACTACGAGCGCGAGGCCATGACCGCAGCGGGCAGACCTGCTTCCTTGCGGAGCGCGTCGGCGCGATCGGTAAGCTCCCAGGTGAAGCCGGGAC
>DATGJE010000113.1:0-9177 GCA_035295305.1 Candidatus Acidiferrales bacterium
TCAGAAAAATCAACAGCAGGTTCCTCACACGGCCACAATGCGGCCGGTTCCCTTCGCGAAGGCACTCAGCACTGGGCGGAATGACAGGCTAGGGCCCGCGTTCGGCGGAGTCCGCGTGGAACGCGACTCTGCCAGTCGCGCGGGCGCAGCCCTTCCTGCGTCAGGGTATACAAGCAGCGCCCCTACGAAAGCAAAACGGCCGTGGGCGAAGTACAGGGTGGCGCGGTTTTTGGGCGTGAGTCACACGTGGGTGAACAAGCTGGTGAAGCGGATTGAGGCAGATCCGGAGCGAATGAGAAGGAAAATGAGGGCGTTTGCGCCAGCGACGTTCGAGAAGTTGGAGCGGGCGCGGGAGGAAACGAGGCGCGAGCGAGAACGGGGTTGGGTGC
Organism: Candidatus Acidiferrales bacterium; assembly: GCA_035295305.1. Classification (GTDB taxonomy): domain Bacteria; phylum Acidobacteriota; class Terriglobia; order Acidiferrales; family UBA7541; genus DAHUXN01. The sequence goes on from DATGJE010000113.1 coordinate 390, forward strand.
GCGGGCCGATCCGGTGGAGGCGGGTAAAGGTGACGATCCAGGGAAGGAGGCAGAGGGTTGCGGCGGTGACGCGGGCGTCCCGCCTTCGCCAAGGCTACGGCGAGGCAAGTGAGCAGGCGGCGCCGGTGCGGTATTCAGAGCTGCCGACGTGGGCGAGGGGGTTGCCTCTACTCGGAGGCACGGGAATCGCGGCCCTTCCTTTGTCAGGGCAAGCAGGTCAAGGGCTAGGAATGCGAACGCTCGCCGCGGGCAAGCCGCGTCCGGTGCCGTTCGCGTTTCGGCGACGGCGATGACGGCTTAGAAACAGCGGCGAGTGGTCAGTGGTTAGTGGCGAGAAAGGCGAACAGCAGATCCCTCACCCCGTGCGCCAAAGACGGGCGACCGGGTTCAGGATGACAGCGTAAAGACAGTGGCCCTTCGACTCCGCTCAGGGTAAACGAGACAAAAGCCGCAGGGTTTCAGAGAACGAACCCTGCGCTACAAAAGTGAAGATTCGAAGTTCGTTTCGGAATGGAACATGGGTCGAGAGTTCCGAAGTGAAACTCAGCGGCCGAAAAACTTTCGCGCCATGAGTCCCCTGCTGAATAAAAACTCGCGATAAAACCACTTACAGTTCATCGCAGCGGCGAATTCCGCGGTTCGTAAATTGCTCTTGGTTTACGACGAATGGCTGCGGAAGTTGCGGCCCGCCTTCGCCAAGGCTACGGCGAGGCAAGCCCGCTTTCGAAGGCGAGCAACTCTCCAAGAATTGCCGAGGCATTATGACGAAGCGATGCGTGTGTCTGGTGGCATTGCTGTTGATTTGCGCGGGAGCGAAGGCCGCGCCGCCGCATTTCGCGCACAAACGTTTGCCGCTGCGCGTGTTGCACCTGCGCGACAAGCGTTTCTGGATTATGGCCGCGGTGCAGACGGCGGCGATGGTCGCCGACGTGGAAACCACCGAGCGCGGCGTCCATCAGAGCCAGTTCGCCGAGGGGAATCCTCTGTTCGGTGGCGGCAGGCCGGGGCGCGCGAAACTCTATTCAATTCTTGGCAGCGTCGAAGTGGGAGAACTGTGGGCCGAGCATCATTTGAAGGCGCGCTCGGACGTCGATCCCGCCGAAGGTAGCTGGAAATGGTGGAGCATCGCCGGCGCAAACACAGGATTCCATGCGACGGCGGCAATTCACAACGCGATTTTACTTTCGAATCCGCAGCCGCACGCGACACAAAACAATCAGTAGGGCGAACCCCACGGCGCGGAAATTTCGTGCAGGATGTGGAGGAATTCCGGGCGTTTGTTGGGTCCGGGGCCGACTGCGGCGTAGGCCACGTGAATCAAAGGCACATTTTTGCGCGTCGGATCAGGCACGAACGGAAACGGCGTGGGAGCGCCAACGGCCCAGAAGAAATCCGCTTGCGTGCCCTCCAAAGAGTCGGGCAGATTGAAATGATTGACGACTTCACGGGAAAGCGGCGACTCGGCCTGCGCTTCGAAAACATAAAACGTCAAATCGTTCGACTGAACCGACTCCATGGACGCCAGGTAAAAACGCTGCGCGTGAGCTCGCCAATGAGTGGCGCCGTTCGCGCGGCTTATATGCAGCGACGCAGTCAGTTGGCTGGCGTAAAAATCGGCGAGCGTCGGCGAAAAAACGCAATCGTAGGAAAAATCGAAATCGCGGCGCGATTTGTCTGCGTCTTTTGAGCCGGGATCCGCGTCGCCTGCTTTCGAGCGAAATGCGGCAAACGCGTCGTCAAGACAATTGCGCGGCGGAGGAAAGAAAAAATAGAAGAAGTAATCGAGAAGGGCCGGGCCTGAATTCGTTGCGCCGTCGATCCGTGCGTCGAGCGCGGTCTCGTCAAGACCGAGAAACGGATTATTCGAAACGGCCAACTCGAGCACGGAAGAGTCACTCGGATTATCCCAGACGTGCATCTCGGAGAACGTCAAGGGCGGCGCGGAATCGGCGAGTTTTTCGGGCGGCACGTGGCGTAAATCTGTACGCGGCGTCCACGCAACGGGCAATTGGATCGAGAAGCCGTTCGACAAACTGACGCGCTGCGTCGGCTGGTATGGATTTCTGGCCTGATTGCGCGCAAAACCAATCGCGGCAAACCCGCAGGCCAGCAAGCCCGCCATCGCGATCTTCTTCATGTGTGTTTGACGTACGGGAGCCTCCGTCGGGCACAATTTTTGCCCGGCGCGGATTATTCCGGCGTTGGGGCGAAGTTGCGCAGATTCGCAACCGCGGCGCGCCGATGGGCGAGGTAAACCCCGCCCCTACGAGCAAACGAAAGACTCGGCGCTTTGCGCCGACGGCGGGGTGAAGTGGCGATTTGCCGTTCTCACACAGCTTCTTCAACCTCACGTCAGTTGCGGCGGGAAGTCACCGCAACGGGACGTGAGCTGCAGCAAGGTGGCGCAGGCGTGAAGCCTGTACCACGCAAAATGCGCGCCGCGTTCCGACGAACGGCAAAGCGGCGTCGAGCCGCCGCACTCCAAAAATATCCTACGCTGAATTGCAGTTTCGCGCGCTTATTCCGACGATGGAGCGAAGTTTCGCAGATTCGCGACCGTGCCGGCGTCCAGTTTTTCTATCAACGACGTCACCAGATCAACCATGTGATCGAAATCTCCGCGATTGATGATGCCGTTGTGCGAATGCGTGTAACGGGTGGGCACAACAAGATTGACCGTGGGCACGCCGCCATTGCTTTTTTGTATTGCCGCGGAATCGTCGCCGTAGCCGGTGATCAGATCATATTGCAGCGGGATGGAATTCTCCGCCGCGACGCTTTTCACCAGCGCGACGAATTTGCGATTCGGCAGTTCGCTCGAGTCCCACAGAAAAACGCCCGGGCCACCGCCCAAAACTTCCTGAGCCTCCTCGGGTTTCACGCCGGGAACATCTTTCACAATGCCCACTTCGAGCGCGATGGCGACGTCCGGCTTGATCACGTCGGAAGCAGTGACCGCGCCGCGCATGCCGATTTCTTCCTGCACGGTAGACGCATAGAAAACCTGATTTGCGTGCGCGGCGTGCGCCAGCCGGTGCATCACTTCAATCATCACGGCAAGTCCGATGCGATCATCCCACGCCTTGGCCAGATAATTCTGCGAGCCGTTGAGAATCTCAAAGGGTGAATCGGGCACCACGGGATCGCCCGGCTCGACGCCCATGGCGCGAACGTCGTCAGCGGATTTCGCGCCGATATCGAGGTAAAGCGAATCGCGCGGAAAAACTTTGGTGCGTTCTTCGGGGGACGCGATGTGGACGTCACGAATCCCCGTTACCGCGAGAATTGGCCCCTTCGAGCCGATGATCCACCAGCGCTGGTCAACCAAAGCCTGATCGAACCACCCTCCCAACATTTGCATGCTTAGAAAACCGCTCGGCGTGATGCGTCGAATCAGGCCGCCGAGTTCATCCATGTGCGCGTCGAGCATAATCCGCGGCCCGCTGGAGCCCTGCGTGGCAATCACCGAACCCAAACCGTCGTAGGTGATTTTCGCGGCGTACGGCTTCATTTCTTCGACCATGATTTTGGCTACGGGCTCTTCGAAGCCGGACGGCCCAGGCGCGTTGACCAATTTCTTGAGGAGCTGCACGGTTGCGTCGGCGCTCGCGGTAGCTTTTGAATCCGGCGGCGTGACTCGGCCCTGCGCCACGACCACGCTAGAGAATCCGAATATCCCAACGAAAAGAATCACAAGCATGAAGTAATCGCGCTTCATGGAGCCTCCTGACGATGGATTATATGCCAAACCAGCAACGCGTTACCGAGGTGAAGCAGCATTCGTTTAAGAACACGCCGACAAAGTGCACGAGAGCCGCGATTTACGAAATGGGCATAATCGCCAGCGGAGATGAACCGCGATGGATGAAAGAAATTGGCGAGCGGCTGCCACAAATGCAATTCGGTATTGGGAGCCACGGCGAATTGTCTACAACGCGGTGCTTGCCGCGATTACTGTCGCCTACTTCGCAGCCTACTATCCGGGTTCGCGCGCCGCCCTGTCGCTCGACGAGGGACTCCTCATTTTTCTGTTAGCGATGCTGGCGAACGTTGCGTATTCTTCGGCGTATATAGCTGACGTTTTCTTTCAGCTTTCCGACTATTATCAGGCGTGGCAAAAATACAGATGGATGCTTTTTGTGATCGGGACAGCATTCGCAGGGATCATAACCCGGTTATTTTCGATTGGATTTTTCGACACTGCATCACACTAACGTTCAGGGTAAAAAACCGCGGCCACAAGGCACAGAGCCTCAGGTCAGCCCGGCTGAAAGAGCCGGGCGGGACCTGAGCTACAAAGACGGCACGGAAGACAAAAAACCGCAGGGTTTCGCAGAACGAAGCCCTGCGCTACCCAAGACGAACAGCAGCCTTCGAGAAGCGGTGGCCCTTCGACTCCGCTCAGGGTAAACGAGTGACTAGTGGCGAGAGAAAGCAACAGCAGATTCCTCACACGGCCCAAATGCGGCCGGTTCGGAATGACAGCAGGAATGCGAATGCCCGCCGCGGCGGGCAAGGCGCAGAGCCTCAGGTCAGCCCGGCTTAAAAAGCCGGGCGGGACCTGAGCTACAAAGGCGGTGACGAGAGGCGAGCAGGCAAAGACAGATTCAGGGAGGCAGAGCAATCGGAGAAACTGGGTCCATTAGTGGCTTAGTGACCAGAAAAGCAAAATCAAAAACCGCAGGGTTTCGCAGAACGAAGCCCTGCGCTACCCAAGGCGAAGAGCAGATTTCGGGAAGGAGTGGCCCTTCGACTCCGCTCAGGGTAAAGGAGTGGGTAGTGGCCAGTGGCGAGAGAAACAAACAGCAGATTCCCGCCACGCGGGCAAGCCTGCCACGGCAGGCAAGCCTCACACGTCGCCTTTTGTTCATGTGCCGCTGTCGCGGCAGGCCGGGCGGCCGGTTCGGAATGACGGCGTTTTGAAGCAAGAAGTACGGAGATGGCTTCTAGCCCGATTGCCGTAAATTTCGTTCTTGCAAACGGAAGGGGAAACGGAGCAAATTAGGACATTCTCTCCGAGGCACGAAGTGGTTGCGGGAAAATCAGCGTCTGAGAAACCATCTGGGCCCGAGCACCGGCGCAGCAGCCGTTACCCCGTCGTTGTACCCCTTGAAGTAAATTGGCGCGAAGCCAATGGCGCACAATTCAAGGAAAGCGCGCAAGCCTCCGAAGTAAATGCTCACGGAGCGCTTCTGCAAATGCGCAACTATCCTACGATGGGCATTCAGGCGGAATTAACGAACCTGCTGACAGCTCAAAAAACTCAGGCGCGCATGGCCGCGGTGCGTCGCGCACGAGGCGGCGCGATACAGGGAATCGCCGTAGAGTTGCTCGAGCCCAACGAATCGTTTTGGGGATTAAATTTCCAGCTGCGCAAAGCCAGCGCGGAATTGTTGACGCTTGAGCAAGGAATCAAGTCCGGCGAGATTGATCCACTAATTCTGCGGGATTTCCGCGACGCTGTCGACCACGTGCGGAAGACCGCATGGGCGGTGCAAGAGTGGCGCGAGCGGCAAATTCAGCATCGCGATCCTTCGACTGTGCTTTCGCTGCTCACGCTTGAGCGCATTCGACGCGCCACAACGCTGACGCACGACCTGCTCGAAGATTTGAAAGCGAAAGACGTCAGCCACCGAACCGAAGGCATAGCTGAGCTTCATCAGGCGATCGCGGAGTTGCACAAACGCCTCACGGATTATTTCGAAGCCGCCGCCACGTGACGTAGCTGCGCTTTATCTCCTTTTGACGAGGCGAATGAGCCACAGAAGAATGAGGGCTCCGATAACCGCCACGACGAGTCGCCCAATCAATCCGTAAGCGCCCAGTCCGAGCAATCCGAAAATGAAGCTGCCCAAAAGCGAGCCTATTACGCCGACGATTAGATCGCCCAGCAAGCCGAAGCCGCTGCCACGCATGATTTTGCCAGCGATCCATCCGGCGAGGATGCCGATCACAATTACCCAAAGCAGATAAGTCATCGCAAGCCTCCTGGTGCGTGACTCTACACCTTTCAGAGAATGAAACATGAATCAAAACGGACAGAATGGTGGGCGATGTAGAAGCGGCCGGTCGAGACGCTGCGAAGAATGTGCGGCATTCTCTGGCTCGTGCTAAAATTACCGCTCCCATGGGCCTGTAGCTCAGGTGGCTAGAGCGCGCCCCTGATAAGGGCGAGGTCGACTGTTCAAGTCAGTCCAGGCCCACCATTTTCCCACCTCATCGCGAATAAGTTTTACGCCGACTGCGCCTGACGATTGGCAGCTGACCATTCCTCGCAGTGATCCAGCGACTTCGCGATATGGTCATGCACGTAGTGCAGTTCATCCGCGGTGATCGTGTACGGAGGCAGAACATAAATAATATTGCCGAGCGGGCGCAGCAGGATGCCCGCGTCGAGGAAAAAGTTGTAGAGCTTCGGCCGCAGACACGACGAATATCCGGCATCGTCCGCGCGCAACTCGATGGCAGCGACGGTGCCGATGGAACGCACGTCACCCACCGCCGGATGCTTTGCGATTGCCGACAAGCGTTCGTTATGAATTTTCGCGATGGCGCCGATGCGTTCGAAGACAGGCTCGCTCTCGAAAATCCGCAGGCTGGCAATGGCCGCAGCGGCTGCAAATGAATTCCCTGTGTAAGAGTGGCCGTGATAGAACGCGCGGCTGCGATCGTTGCTGACGAATGCGCGATGAATTTCGGCGGTGCAAACGGTCGCGCCCATTGGCAGGACTCCGCCCGTGATTCCTTTCGACAGGCACATCAAATCCGGAATGACGCCGGCCAGTTCGCTGGCAAACATTTTGCCGCAGCGGCCAAAACCAGTGAGAACTTCGTCGGCGATCAGCAAAACATTGTGCTGTGTGCAAAGACTTCGAACGCGCTGGAGAAATTCGACGGGATGTACAATCATTCCGCCCGCGCCCTGCAGCAGCGGCTCGACGATGACCGCGGCGATCTCGGCGTGTTTTTCTTCGAGCAGCCGCGCCAGCTGTTCGACGCAGTCAATGTTGCACGTGGCGCGCGTCTTGCCGACGGGGCAGCGGTAGCAATACGCCGAATGCACGCGATGAACCGGGAAACGGAAATTGCGGAAAGGATCGTTGAAAATCGAATCGTCGCTCACGGACATCGCGCCAACCGTATCGCCGTGATAGGCGTGCTCGAGCGCGACGATGGATTGCTTTTTCGGATGGCCTGAATTCTGCCAGTATTGCACCGCGATTTTCAGCGCGACTTCGACGGCGGTTGAGCCATCATCCGAAAGGAAAATGTGCTCCAGTTCGCGCGGCAACACTTTGCGCAAGCGCTGCGAAAGCTCTTCGACTCCATCATGCGTGAAACCAGCGAGCAGCACGTGGTCGATCTTCGCCGTTTGCTCCGCGATTGCCGACATCATCGCGGGATGGCAATGGCCGTGGAGATTCACCCACCAAGAAGAAATCGCGTCGATGAAACGGCGGCCGTCGGCGGTGTAAATGTAGACGCCTTGCGCGCGCGTGATGCGCAGCGGCGCGGGGTCGAGCGCTTCCTGCGTGAAGGGATGCCAGACGCGCAGGCTGGAAGTCATGCGAGAAAAGCCTTGCGATTGAAATTCTTGCGAAACACGCGAACAAGCGCGACACGATTTATTCTTGCGAGCGGCGGAACCGCGCCGACGACTTTGATTTCGCCATAATGTTCGATGGCGGCGCGATTTTCGCGATTCTCTTTTCCCACCATCACCACGCCGCGAAGATCGAGCCGCGCGGCGCGCAACGCTGCAATCGAGAGCAACGTGTGGTTGATGGTACCCAGTGAAGTTCGTGCGACAAGAAGAACGGGAAGATTGAGATGCGCCATCAGATCCGTCATCAGTTGCGTGCTGTTAATCGGCACAAGCGCGCCGCCCGCGCCCTCAACAATCAGATGTTCAGAATCCAGGATTTGCGGGAACTTGATTTTACGCAGTTCGATGCGCACTCCCGCCAGGCGCGCGGCCAGATGCGGCGACACGGGCGGTGCAAAGCGGTACGCCTCAGGCAACGTGCGATTTTGGGGCACGCGCGCGATGCGCATCACTGTGGCGCGATCGGTTCCTTCGCGTGTGCCCGTTTGAATGGGCTTCCAGTAAATTGCACCGAGCGCGGCGCAGAGCAGAGCGGAGACGACGGTCTTGCCAACGCCCGTGTCAGTTCCGGTGATAAAAAAGCGGCTAGGCATTCGCGACCGTCGCCGCTTCGACCGCCGAAAGATCGCGTGAATGCACCGCAGCGTCGATTGCGCCGACGAGACGATGAACGTCAGCAAGAGTGACGCGGCTGGTGAGGGAAATACGAATGCGCGCCGTGCCTGCGGGCACTGTGGGCGGGCGAATGGCGCGCACCGCGAATCCGGCGCTTTGCAACTGTGCTGCGACACGCAGAGCGGATTCGTTGCTGCTGAGAATCACGGGGACGATTTGCGTGGAGCTCGCGCCATAATTTAGGCCTGTAGCGGATAATCCCTCGCGCAACGCGCTCGAAATCTCATTTAGATGCTTGCGGCGAGCATTTGCTTCGCGTGCGATCTTGAGCGCCGCGTGAATCTGTCGCGCGATATACGGAGGCGTGGCCGTGCTAAACAGAAAAGTCCGCGCGCGATTGATGAGAAACTCTTTCAGCTTTGCGTCGCAACAAACGAACGCGCCGACGCTCGCGAGGGCTTTACCACAGGTATAAACAATGGCGAGACTTTCGCGCTCCGGTTTTAGTTCCGCGGCCACGCCGCGGCCTTCGGGGCCACGAACGCCGAGCGCGTGGGCTTCGTCGAC
>DATGJE010000114.1:0-10001 GCA_035295305.1 Candidatus Acidiferrales bacterium
ACTGGCGGAAAGAGACGCCGCGGTAGATTGCGCGCGAAGCATCGCCGGCAGAGTGTTCGTCGGCCGCGTGGAAGAACACGCCGAAACCAGATCCGCGAACGCCTGCTGCATTTCTTCCACCGTCCGCTGAAGCGGCGGCAAGTTGTCGCGCACGGCGCGCGAGACAGCTTCCTCCAACGCGCGTTCCCGGGCTTTTTGTGCATCACTCATCAGGCGACGATGTTCCCCGACGCGATTATGGAAACGCGCGCAAAAAGTGTCAACACGCATTCCTAGAGCGCGTTCCTTACTTAGGATACGTCCAAGGCCGAAAAGGCTTTATCGAAATCGGTGTAGTCAGCGGCGAAGAAGGCGCGAGGCTCAACGCCGCTGAGGGGTTGCGCCTTTACTGTCCTCCCGCGCGAGGCTTGATGAGGTCGTCGAGATAATCGGATTTGCCCTCGACGCGCACCAGATGCGGATAGCGCTCGCCGCCGTGATAGTCCACGGTTACCGTCTTGTAGTAATCCTCGTCGATGACCAGAAGTTTGATGGGCTCCGAATTGTCTTTACTAGCCTTGATCGCGTCGTCAAGCACGTCCCGCGTAAACACGCGTCCATTCACTCCCGCGATTTTCATGCCAGCCGTGATTCCTGCCTTGAATGCGGGACCGCCGACGATCGAATCACCAACGGTTCCATCCCCTTCGAGCCGCAAGCCGAGCGAAAATGCGTCGCCCGGATTTCCGCCGCGCAAGCCGGGATCGGGTGGCTTACTGCTGAACTCAACTTTCCATCCGCCGTTTTCAATCCCGCCTGTTGGTGATTCGGGTGAAAGAGAAGTGAGGCGTTCGTGCAGGAACTTCGCCCAGTCGTATGGCGCAATTTGATTGAGCGCTTCGACGACTTGATCGAACGTGTATGTTTTCAGTTCCGGGCCGTTGTTTGCGCCGCCGTGAAAGAGGTGGCAGAAATCGTCGATGGACTTTGCGCCGTTGCTCTGCTGGTGAATAATCGTCGCCACTTCCAGCCACACGAGGTCGCCTTCGGGATAATAATCTGATCCTCGTTTCCAGTTTCCCCAGCCAAATCCACCATGCACTCCGGGTATTCCCGTTGCGGTGTCCTGCAAATCGCGCCAAGTCCGACCGGGAGTTCCCGGCCCGAGATCCGCTGCAATGCTCGCCAGATATTCGTGATACTGCTCCGGCGTCCATAAACCGCTGCGCGCGGCGAGCAGCGGGCCGAGGTAATCGGTCAGTCCTTCGTAAACCCAAAGCAAGTCGTCCTGCATTGGCGTTTCATATTCCGGCGTGGCGAGATCCGCGGGACGGCGGAATTTGCCGTTCCACGAATGCATGAATTCGTGCGAGAGCAAACCTCCGAGCATCATCTCCGCGTTCGGTCCGATCAAGGCGCGTTCGGGCAAACGGCTGTCGTTGCACTCATGATGCTCGAGGCCGAAATGCGCGACGTGATCGCTGAGCGTGAGAAGAAAATGGTAATCGCGATAATGCCGCGCGCCGAAAAGTTTTCCCGACTCGGCGACGAGATTCGTCATTTTCTGCCGCGCATCGGGGCTGATGTTGAGCGCGGCTTCACTGTCGGCGACGAGATCAAGTTCGTGATGAATTGGCTCGCCGGGCGGAGTGATGTCGATCGCGCGATAATATTCGCCAGCAATCACGGGCGAATCGACCAAGCGATTCAGTGCGACGGGTTTGAACGTGACTTCGTCTCCCGCCGCATGTTCGACAGGCAGCGGCGTGCCGAACTTCCATCCATTCGGCACTTTCAATCTTGCCTCATACATGATTTTGTCCGCAGGCGCGCCTGCGGGATAAAGCACATTTTGGTTCCAGCTGATGACCACTAGTTTGGCGGTCGAAGATGCTGCGCCGGACGCAAATCCCCCGGCTTGTGGTTCGATGTAGTCGAAGTCGACATCGAGCTGCGCCGCGCCTTCGGGAACGTCCACGTGAAACGTGAAGACGTCGAGCTTGTCGCGCTCCCACGGAATCGCTTTGCCGTTCGCGGAGAATTTCAGTCCTGTGACATTGGAGATGGGCCCATCGGGGCCGTGCTCGCCCGGAATCCACTTGGGATAGTAAAGCGTCAGCGGCCCGGAGTGGACCGGCATGACCATGTGCGTTTTCACCATGCCGAGCGGCACCTGCGTGGCATCCACAGTCAGTTGAATTGTTCCGGACTGCGCCAACAGCGCAGGCGCGGCCAGCAGGAAAATCACGGCGAAGAATGATGCAAAGCGATAATGCAATCGAGCCATTGGTAGCCTCCCTGTTTCGGTCAAATAAAATTTCGAGGATGACGCAACAAAGTGAATCGTTCGAGGACTTGGCTTCATCGTCGACAAAAACTTCTAGCGCAACAAACAGCGTCAATTCCCGCGCGCATCATACCTCCAAATCGCGCCGATGGCGCGCGACAAAAATAATTTTCCTTACGACTTCAGGAGTTGTTCCAGCCGCGCTTTTACGGCGGGCCATTCATTGTCCACGATGCTGAAGTAGACCGTGTGGCGGATGCGGCCGCTCGCGGTGATCATGTGATTACGAAAGATTCCTTCTTGACGCGCCCCGATGCGCAAAATTGCGGCGCGGGATTTCTCGTTGAGTGAATCGGTTTTTAGCTCGACGCGGATGCAGCCCAAAGTTTCGAAGGCGTGCCGCAGTAGCAAGTATTTCGCCTCGGTGTTCACCGCGGTGCGCTGCCAGCGTTTTGCGACCCACGTCCAGCCGATTTCGACGCGGCGATGTCCGCGATCAATATTGGCGTAACGCGTGCAGCCAACCGGTTTGCCGGAAGATTTCTCGACAATCGTAAACGGCAGCGAAACGCCGCGCGCCTGCTCGGCAAGCGCTGCTTCGATGTAGGCGGACATTTCTTCGGGAGTGCGAACGGGCACGGGAATCCAGCGCCATAAATCTTCGTGGAGGCCGATCTCAGTGAGCGCTGCGTGATGCGCGGCCAAGAGCGGTTCGAGTTGGATGTATTTGCCCTCGAGCGTGACGGGCGTGACGATCATTTCGGTAGAAATTGTTTCGGTCATGTTGGCAATTTCGACGACGATCAGTGCTTGTTTGGCCTGTTTGACGGAAGGCCACTTTTGTACCGATTAGAATTGAGCGCTTTTCTTTGTTTTGTGTAAGTTACGGGCACTTCTAATAATTTGCTGTACCGATTAGAAATGCGAAAAAATCGCCCGAAAATTGGAGCGCCTCGGTGCGCGAATTATTGCTCGATCATTGCTTGTATACGACGCCGCCTTTCATTACGAAAGAGACTTTTTGTGTGACGCTGATATCGTCGAGAGGATTGCCCGGCACTGCGACAATGTCCGCGAAATATCCAGCCTTCAATTCGCCGATTTTTCCTTGCCACATCAGCACCTTTGCGCCTTCGAGCATGTCGGCCTGAAGAGCCTGGAGCGGCGTCATACCGTATTTCACCATCAGAACCAGTTCGCGCGCCTGCGTGCCGTGCGGGAACGGCCCCACGTCCGAGCCCACGGCGAACGGAATGTGCGCCGCGAGCTGTTTCTTGAACTCCGCCACCTTATAGTCGAACATCGCGTGCTCGCTTTTTGCGACGGTGGGATTTTCCGCGTGGTCGGCGAAATATTCGAAAATGGTGAACGTAGGAATCGCGGGAATGTCTTTTTCGCGCATGAGGCGCATGGTTTCATCTTCGAGATGCGTGGCGTGGTCAATGGACTCGACTCCGGCTTGCGCGGCGTAGAGCGCTCCGGGCTCGCCATTGCAGTGGACGCCGACTTTGGTGCCGAGGCGCGCAGCTTCCTGAACGGCGGCGCTGAGTTGCGCTTCCGTGTATTGATATTGGCTGGAAAATTTGCCGTCGCGCAGCGTGTCGCGGCCCGTTTCGTAAATCTTCACGAAGTCCGAGCCTTCCTTGTGCTGCTCGCGAATCGTCTCGATCAGTTCATCGATCGTGTTCGCGTAATCCGCGTTGCCCAACACATGCTGCGCGGGATTGAAGCCGACCGCGTCTTCGTGTCCGCCGAGAATGGAGATCGCCATTCCGCTCATGCGCATGCGCGGGCCGGGAATTTCGCCGCGATTGATGGCGTTGCGGACGGCAGTGTCGGCGGAGCCCGCGCCTTCCGTGCCCATGTCGCGTTCAGCGGTGAAGCCGGCCATCAAATCGTCGCGCGCGGCGAGCGTGGCTTGAATCGCGCGCTGCGACGCGGACTCAACAACGGTCTGCAGCCCTTCGTTGCCCGGATGCAGAAATAGATGCACGTGAGCGTCGATCAAGCCGGGAATCAGCGTCGTGTCGCCGAGATTGATCGTTTGCGCGTCAGCGGGATGCGTGACGGACGGGCCCACTTCGGCAATTTTGTCTCCACGGACCAGTACTTCTCCGGGCGTGATGATTTTGCCGGACTCGACTTCGAGAAGGCGCGCAGCGTGCAGGATGATGGGATGATCCGGCGGCGCGTACGTGCGCTCCCATCCCGTTTGCATCATTTGCGCAGAAGCGGTTGTGGCGCCGATTGTAAATGAAAACGAGACCAAACAAATGAGGCTGAGGATAAGGCGGAAATAGTTATTGTTCATGGCGACGGGATAATACCACTTTGGGCCGCGTCGTTTTTAGGAGAACATCATAAAACGGCGGGGATGGCCCCCATCACCATTACACCTAATTTATTTCCACGTCGTAAGAATCTCCTCGCGCCGGAATGTTTTTATAGTTTTCTTCTCGTAATGCTCTTGCGCTCATGACCTTCCTTATTTACCCGCACGGCCTCGAGGACGAGTGCCTTTAATGCGGACTCGTTCATCGCGTCATCTTCATGGAAGTCGATGGCGCGAACGGTTTTGCTATCGAGTCTCGTGTTGAAGAGCTTTTTGGGATCATTGATTAGAGCGCCTTTGATGAAGTTTAACCGCACGGCATTCTTGAGTGTATCTGCCATGCAGAGTATCCCGTCATGAGACCAGACCGGGACTCCTTCCGGCTTCGAGGGTTTTTTCCATTTCACCCCTTCGATGACTGCCGGGTATGCATTCTTGATTAGGGCACGTAGCTGCGATAGCTTCACGCCCCGCCAATCACCTGACTTCTTGATGATTGCATCTATCTCCTGAGAAGCTGTTTTGTTTTTTGCCGATGAATTCATGCCTGCTCGATATGGATAAAGGTCGCCGTCGGGATCTTTGAATTTACAGCTGACACTTCTTGCTCTTATTTAGTTTCCAGCTCTTCTACTGAGTACAAACTTCTGCGAAGGGCTTAATGCCTTATCCTTCCGGTGAACGCAGCCGTACCAACAGCAAGGGCGACGCATCCCTTCCTTAAGTTCCGAGACGACCCTGCCGACATGCTCCACCCTCTTCTCTGGAGTTTTCACGGAGATAGTCCAGCAAATCCATTCGTTGCGGGAAAGTGGCGTGATATCTTCCCAAGCCGCCAAGGCTTTGGCATCAGAAGATAGAGCTTCCCGCAAGTCTGTCGGCAACTTGTGCACCGTGCCGTCTGAAATCGTTTTGGACATACGTTTAGTAGCGCAAACTACGCGCTCGCTCAGGACAAAATTTCACTGCGCGAAATTTTGGAGGCGGGGGGAGTCGAACCCCCGTCCGAGAGACCTTGTAGCCGAAAGACTACATGCTTAGCCCGTTCCCGTGCGGCCTAGCCTTGCGGCCATCCGCGTGTTCGCCGGCCGCGCTTAGAGCGGGCAAGAAACGCAGCCAACTAGCCCGATGATCTCGCCGGCGCATTGCGGGCCGAAACGCGCCAGCCAGCCCACATTGTGACGCCTCGATCCTCACGCGTGGGCGGTATGAGGGGAGACGCGCTGCCTAGTTTTTAATTAGGCTGCGAGAGCCAACTGCGTATTGGCAGTTGTATTGTTCCACCCGATTGCGGGCAGGTGGCGCCCGGCATGCCTTCGGGCCGCGACAGTCTCCGTCGAAACCGTTTCGCCCCCGTTGGTACTTCTGACTCTGTTCTATTTTAACACGGACGTGAAGTGGCCGCTTGGACGCCATCGGAGAAGACTGGTCAACAAACTGCTTTCTTCGCATACCTGCGGCGTACCGTTCACTCCAAATCGCGAGAAAATCGAAAATCAGTGTAAGAGTGCAATAGTGAACAGACATTGCGGTAGGTAAGGAGTTAAATAAATCACCTAAGCCGAGCGTTTGGTCCGTGAGAAAGATCGCGGTCGTGACCCCCGAATCGGCTTGGCCCCGGGGCTTTCGACCCCCCAAGGCGGAAGCCCCAATTTATTCTGTTTCGAACCGACAATTCAGACCGCTTGTGCGCCTGCGTTTCTCCCGGTTACCTGCGTGAAGCGCGACACCCATGGCCGTCCTTCTCAAAGACGACATTGATAATCCCCAAGCCGTCTGAAGAGCTTCTTCGTGCATTCCTTCACCGAGGACGAACGAAGCGAGGGCGAGCCCACGGAGTCAGTGGACGACGGCTTCTTTTAGGCTTATGCCGGACTTGAGGAGCTCGGCGCAGCGCGTTCCGGGACGACGGGATGGCTGAAGAAGAAGCCTTGTCCTTCGCCGCATCCCTGACGCCGCAGAAAATCGAACTGCGCGCGCGTTTCCACTCTTCGGCGATGACGCGCTGCTTGATGCCACGAACTATTTGTAGCGAATTTGTGGCGTTCAAAACTAGGGCGGTCGAGAAACTCTTGGTGAAGGAACAAGCGGTTCAAATCCGGATCGCGTTGCGCGCACAAGCTGCGTTCTTCGATGAGGTTTTCCTCTGTTGACAGCGGCTCAGTAAATGTTCCCCGAAGAAGAACTGGAAGCCGTTTCTACTGTATTGACCGTGTAATCGTGGTAGTTAATTGTCAGAATTTCCGCGCCGTAGATCCTCACGTCGACGCTCGCTTCTTCTCTCAGAAGAAGCCAATACTCATCAATCTTCTGGTACTGTCGCACAAAGTCCACGCGCTTGATCCATAACGACGGGCTCTTTGAGAGATGGCCGACGATCTTCACAATCGCGAAATCCCGCTCATCAATCCATATCTTCCCTTCAAAGAGGTCAGTTTCCTTACGCCTCGGAATGGCGTGAACAACGGTACACTCCGCGCTGCCGATGCGATCCTCGCCGATTATTTCAAACGTGTAATTCTTGGGACTAATCAAACTATCTGGATCGCTGTCGGCTTTTACTCTCTTCTCTTCATCCTTGATGATCCGCTGGAATACATGATGGCGGATGAAAGGCGATCCTTCTCCTGAGGCGATTGCAAATGTGTCCGTCCCCGGTGCCGTATACTGCATATTTACCACTTCTTCCGCGAGAGCTGTGCTCTTGGTGTGCTCTAGCTTGTAAGTTTGGACCGACGAGAGCCGAACGATGCGAGCTTCTTGCCAATGGTGGCGTTCGATCACCTTGGCAAAGAGTTCCGCCGCTGTGAGATGTGCCTGCCCGGGGAGAACCTGTGGCAGCGCGATCTTCGCAGACCCGCTGGCCTGAATCTGGCATGGGTTTCCACTCGCAATCGTCATCATTCCCAACGACAAGCCGGCAGCCAAAGACCACCTGGTAAAAACGGCTGCTCTCATAGTGGGCGATACGCGTCCTTCCTGTGCAACGCTACGATGCATATGGCGCCATAAGGGGATGATGTCACCACATCCGAAAAAATAATGTTCTTTCCGAGACACTCGAATTGACCATGCGTCGAATCTCGCGTTTGGGCGGGGCAAGGTTAATGGACGACGGCTTCTTTCAAGCTTATGCCGGACTTGAGGATCTCGGCGCAGCGTTCGGGGACGACGGGATGGCTGAAGAAGAATCCTTGTCCTTCGCCGCAGCCCTGACGCCGCAGAAAATCGAACTGCGTGCGCGTTTCCACACCTTCGGCGATGACGCGCTGCTTCAGGCTCTTACCGATGCTAATCATGGCGCTGACAATGGTGCCGTCGCCGCGATTCGCGGTGATCTCCTGCACGAAGGAACGGTCTACCTTCATGGCGTCGAGCGGAAAGCGCCGCAGGTAGCTGAAGCTGGAGTAGCCGGTGCCAAAGTCGTCCACAGCAAGCTGTACGCCCATGGTTTTCAACGCGCGAAGAGTGGCGACAGTGGATTCAGCATCGTTCATCAGAACACTCTCGGTCAGTTCGAGTTCCAGGTGGCGCGGCTCGACTCCCGTGGCGATCAGAACGGCGCGAACACCCGAGAGGAAGTCCTTGGCGCGGAACTCGCTCGCGGAGACATTCACAGCGACGGACATAGCCGGAAGGCCAGAACTGCGCCAAGTTTGGGCTTGCCTGCATGCTTCGTGGAGCACCCACTGGCCGATGGGCAAAATCAAGCCAGAGTCTTCGGCAATCGGCACAAACTCCGCGGGAGGCAGAAGGCCGCGGTCGGGATGCATCCAGCGGAGGAGCGCTTCGACGCCGGTGATCTCACCAGTGGCAAGGCGAATCTTCGGCTGGTAATGCAGCACGAACTCGTTGCGGCCCAAAGCGCAGCGCAAATTGCCTTCGAGCGACTGCCGCTCGACGATGCGCGCGTGCATGTCCGGTCTGAAAAACTGGTAATTGTTGCGGCCATGCTCCTTGGCGTCGTACATGGCGGCGTCCGCGTTATTCATCAGCGTCTTGGCGTCCTGGCCGTCATCGGGATATGTGCTGACGCCAATGCTGACGTTAACGCGAAGCTCCTGGTTGTCGATCTGATGGGGCGCAGTGACGGCGTTGAGAATTTTTCGCGCGCTGAAAGCTGCGTCTTCCTGATGTTCTACCTGTGAAAGCAGGATGACAAATTCATCGCCGCCGTGGCGGCTTACAGTGTCCGAGCGGCGCACGGCCGCCAACAGGCGGCCCGCCACGGATCTGAGGAGTTTGTCGCCAATCGCGTGCCCCAAGGAATCATTGATCCTCTTGAAATGGTCCAAGTCGACGAACATCACCGCGAGCTGCTTGCCCTGGCGCTGGGCGAAAGAAATCGCCTGCGTGAGGCGGTCATCGAGAAGCATGCGATTCGGTAAATCGGTGAGAAAGTCATGCTGGGCCAAATGGGACATTTCGAGGGACTTTGCTCGGACGGCACTCACGTCGTGAAAAACGATCACCGCCCCGGTTATGTTGCCGTTGCGGTCGTGGATGGGCGCGGCGGAATGTTCGATGGGCGATTCAAATCCATCGCGGCGTGTCAGGACGCAGTTTCCGGCCAAGCCGACAATTTCGTCGTTCTGAACAGCCATATCCAGGGGATTTCGCGCCGGCGCACCGGTGAGGCCGTCGGTGATCCGAAATACTTCCGCGAGAGGTTTGCCGAAAGCTTCGTCTCGAGACCATCCAACCATCTTTTCCGCGACTCGATTGAGATAGCTGACATTGCCAGAGACATCGGTGCAGAGCACTCCGTCTCCAATAGCGTTAAGCGTTACCTGAGCCAGTTCCTTTTCGGCGTTTGTCGAGCCGCCGGCCGAGCGACGATCGATCACGCCTCGCAGCGCCCATCGCAACCGATAGCCGTCCAGGTGATCCTTAAGAAAATAGTCCCGCGCGCCGCGGAGTACGGCCTGTTTTGCGAGGTCTTCGGTTTCCGCCCCGCTGAGAATCAAGATGGGAACTTGAGGCGCGGCTGCGAGAACTTGGTCGAAGGTCTCCACGCCCTGGCTATCCGGCAGAACCAGGTCGAGCAAAACCGCTTGGACTCCGCCCTCACGCAAGCGCGCGAGGGCGCTGGAGAGCCGAATTACGCACTCAACGTTGAAGGTAGAGGCCGCGGCAGCGAGCGATTCCCGAACCATCCGGGCGTCCGCGGGGTTGGCCTCGATCAGTAGAACACATTCGTCTATATTTTTCTGACTCATTCGAGACCCTCATTCTCCGTCACTTCGCGGTGGGCATCTGTCCCTAAGCGGACACGTTCCATAATGGGTCGCGGTGACGGATGGCGCTGGCTGTTCGCTGCAAGGCCGCATTTTCATCCTGACGAAAGGCGGCTCGAGGAAAGGGGGTCTTAGACTCGAGGTGTGCGTCCGATTCATTGCTCGG
>DATGJE010000115.1:0-3174 GCA_035295305.1 Candidatus Acidiferrales bacterium
ATTCAAAGCGCGCATGTTGGGCGTGCACGGCTGGTTTTCGACGAACATTCTTGGCAATCGCGACGGCGAAGTTCTCGACGATCCCGGCTCGTTCAAGACCAAAGAGGAATCGAAGCTCGGCGCTCTCGAATATATTTTCCAGTCGAAGCTCTATCCCGAGCTCTATGGCGATCTCTACCACAAAGTCCGAATCAATTATTATCCGCCGCGCGGCGACAACAAGGAGGGATGGGACAACATCGACATTTTCGGATGGCTCGGCTACCCCATGCAGATCAAAGTTGATTTCCTGTGCCGCGATTCGATTTTGGCTGCGCCCATCGTGCTTGATTTGGTTTTGTTTCTGGATTTGGCGCAACGCGCGGGCATGCGTGGCATTCAGGAGTGGCTTAGCTTCTATTTCAAATCGCCCATGTGCGCGCCCGAGCTTTATCCCGAGCACGACCTGTTCATTCAGTCGATGAAGCTGAAAAACACTTTGCGTTGGATGATGGGCGAAGATTTAATCACCCACCTCGGCTCCGAATACTACGACTAAGCGCGTCGCCTGCGCATTTTTGGCTGTCTCCCGTCGAGGCGCTCTTGCTGCGTCCATCGCGAAGCGTGGTAAACCACTTGCAACATCGCATGTCGGGCACAGTGTACAAAATCGAGACGGAGCGCGAGGACGACGGCCGCTGGATCGCCGAGGCTCTCGACTTGCCCGGCGTCCTGCTTTACGGCACCACTGAAAAGGAAGCCATCACCGCCGCCCAGGCCCTCGCTCTTCGCGTTCTCGCTGACCGCATCGAAGAGCGAAAAGAGCCCACCGAAACCTTTACCGTCTCCGTTCTTTCCCGCCGTTGAGTCAATGGCCTAGCACGAAAGCCTCGAAAGTTTTCAGAGCCCCTCTTCGAATAGGCCACGCGGTTAAATCACAGAAAGGCTCTCACATCGTCCTAACGCATCCCGCGCGAGGCGAATACATTTGGGCCTTTCACGACGGCGTTGAAATCGGCCCCCAAATGCTGGCGCGCATTGCTAAGCACACAGGCCTGCACCCCGACAATTTGTAGTTCGCGCGCGTGGCAAAGATTTTCAGCATTTTCCTCGTTGACTTGGACTATGCCGTCCAAAATGGATGGGCGGGCGCAAAGAATATTTTGCGCGAGGGCCCGGGTGCGCTTGACGGGAGCGGAGCACTACGCTATCGTCCCCGGATTAAATTTCGAACGCCGCAGCCTGCTGCGGGGGAGGTTAGATGGACGCAAAATCAGTGATGGATTATGCCGCGAAGCACGACGCCAAGATTCTCGACGTTCGCTTCATTGACATACCCGGCATCTGGCATCACATCAGCTTTCCGATTCATCAATTAAACGCGGGAAGTTTCGAAGATGGATTTGGAATTGACGGGAGTTCCATCCGCGGATGGGCGTCGATTCACGAGTCCGACATGCTGCTCGTCCCCGACCCCAACACTGTTTTCATGGATCCGTTTCGCGATGTGCCCACGCTCGTCATGCTCGGCGATGTGGTCGACCCGATGACCAAGCAGCTCTATCCGCGCGACTCGCGGCACATTGCGCGCAAGGCCGAAGCCTATCTCGGCTTCACGGGAATTGCGGATCAGGCTTTCTTCGGCGCGGAAGCGGAATTTTTTATTTTCGACAATGTGCGCTTCGACCAGCGCGAACAGCATGGCTTTTATTTCATCGATGCGGAAGAGGGCCGCTGGAACTCCGGCCGCACGGAACACAATCTTGGTTATCGCCCACGCTACAAGGAAGGCTACTTCCCCGTTCCTCCGACGGACCACTATCTCGATTTGCGCACGGACATGACTTTGCAGCTCGAAGCCTGCGGCATCAATGTCGAGTGCCATCACCATGAAGTCGCCACGGGCGGGCAGACGGAAATTGATTTCAAGTTCGACACCATGCTGAAGGCCGCGGACAACATGATGGTTTTCAAATACGTGGTGCGCAACACGGCAAATCAATACGGAAAAACCGTCACGTTCATGCCCAAGCCGATTTTCCAGGACAACGGAAACGGCATGCACACGCACCAATCATTGTGGCTGAAGGGCAAGCCACTTTTCGCCGGCGAAGCGTACGCGGGACTCAGCCAGACCGCGCTGTGGTATATCGGCGGCCTGTTGAAACACGCGCCCGCGCTAGCCGCATTCATCGCGCCCACTACAAATTCTTACAAACGTCTTGTTCCCGGATTCGAAGCGCCGGTGAATCTGGCCTATTCGCGGCGCAATCGTTCGGCCGCCGTGCGCATCCCGATGTATTCCGCCAGCCCGAAGTCGAAACGCATCGAATTTCGCCCGCCGGATCCCTCGTGCAATCCGTATCTCGCGTTTTCGGCGATGCTGATGGCGGGGCTTGACGGCGTCGAAAATAAAATCGATCCGGGACAGCCGCTCGACAAGGATATTTACGATCTCTCGCCGGAGGAGTTGAAAAACGTTCCGGCGATGCCCGGGTCGCTCGAGGAGTCGCTCAAGGCGCTCGAGAATGACCACAAGTTTTTGCTCAAGGGCGACGTGTTTTCGCAGGACCTGATTCATTTGTGGGTCGAGTACAAGATGAAAAACGAGGTGAACGCGCTGCGGATGCGTCCGCATCCGTACGAATTCATGCTGTACTACGACATCTAGGCGGGCATCCAATCGAACGGCAAGAGGCGCTCAACTTTGGTTAACCGGGCGCCTCTTTTATCTTTGTGGCAATGCACGAATCGGAGGCAAAAAAAATGACGACGCTCACTTTGACGATGGCATCGGCAGCCCTTGCGACGAGTTTTGTTTGCGGGATGATGGTGCAGGCCGCGCGAGGCTCGTCGGCGGAAAAGAAGGATGTTCGCGTGACGGGAATTGGCGGAGTCTTTTTCAAAGCCCACGACGCGATGAAACTTGCTGCCTGGTATCGCGAGCATCTCGGAATTCCCTCTGATGGCGCCGAATCTGGTGCGTATCATCAGTTTGAATGGCTTGAGAAAGACAATCCGACGCAAACGGGCGGCACGGTATGGGCCGTTTTTCCGGAGACGACGAAAAATTTTGGCGCGAGCAAATCACCCCTGATGATCGATTATCGCGTGGCGAACTTGGAGCGTCTGCTCGCTCAATTGAAAAGCGAAGGCGTGCAAGTGGAAGATAAAACTGAAGACGCGCCGTACGGG
>DATGJE010000116.1:0-23040 GCA_035295305.1 Candidatus Acidiferrales bacterium
ATGTAATCGCCGCGATCCGCCTGCTACCTTCATGGCAAGAGCGTAAAGGGCCGATTTTTCGTAATCAACGGCATCCCGATAGGGCGGTGAAGAGCAACGACCATTGGTTTAAGCCAGCTTTGAAGGCAGCAGGTATCGAAAACTTCCATTGGCACGACCTGAGACATACGTTTGCAAGCTGGCTGGTTCAGGACGGAGTGCCGCTGGACCGGGTGGCGAAGCTGCTGGGGCACAAGGGGCTGTCGATGACAATGCGGTATGCTCACCTAGCTCCAAACCAGTTGCATGAGGACGTGGCTCTCTTGACAAGGAATAGCACCCCAATAGCACCACGGGTTGTTGAGGGCGATGTTGTAGTTGCTAACTCGATGTTGAATTAACGATTTAGGGGCGTAGCTCAGTGGTAGAGCAGCGGCCTTTTAAGCCGAAGGTCGTGGGTTCGATCCCCACCGCCCCTACCAAATTAAATACCGCATCAGCAGTGGGATGGCGACTTCTCAGGATCATTCCTCGTATTGGTTGTGCTTGGCATTGGGCTGGGCCTACCGGCTCAAGGAGGACCCCAGTCACATTCATGGCCTTTTTTTGTGGCCCTTCTCGCTGGTTACGTTGACTTTCTCCTGGTAATCGGAGTCTTGGCGTGGGTTCGAATGCTTTTGCTAGAAAACTCGCGTCTAGAGCGAGATACTCTTGTTCCGCTGGATCGAGTCGGCTGCACTGCTCGCGAGATTTGGAACCGGAATCAGGCGCCGTACCTCTAATATAAAGGCATCGGCCAAAATCATTCCGGAGGGAGCGCAATCATGGCCTTGGACCGTCAGAGTATTCTGAAGAAAAAAACATCGCGCAGGGAAATGTTGAAGACCGCTGCCGCTGCCGCCGCGGCTGCGGGTGCCGCGTCCATTCTGCCAGCCAGCGCATTCGGCGCTCTCGTATCGGACCCGCGGGCGATGAACCTGCTGTCGGATAACTCGGCCGCGAACGAAAAGGTCCCTCTCAAGGTTCAGCCATTTCCGCTCGCCCAGGTTCGCCTGCGCGGCGGCCCATTCCTCGACGCCATGAACGCAAACCTCAAATACATGAATCTGCTTCCGCCGGACCGTCTGCTCCACATGTTCCGGCTCAATGCCGGCTTGCCGTCCACGGCTGAACCCCTCGGCGGTTGGGAATCTCCCACGACGGAGCTGCGCGGCCATCTCACCGGCGGCCATTTCCTTTCTGCCAGCGCGTTGATGTACTCCAGTACCGGAGACAATAGCGTCAAGGCCAAGGGCGACCTCATGGTCGCCGAGCTCGCGAAATGCCAGCAAGCTCTCGGCGGCCAATATCTCAGCGCGTTCCCCACGGAATTTTTCGATCGCCTTCGGGCTCACAAGCCCGTCTGGGCTCCTTTTTACACCTATCACAAGATCATTGCCGGCCACATTGACATGTACCAGCTCTGCGGCAATGAGCAGGCCCTCCAGACTGCGGAGAACATGGCCCATTGGGCGGGCGCGTGGGTCAAGCCCCTGAGCGACGACGAGATGGCCCGCGTCCAGCGCACCGAGTTCGGCGGCATGGCCGAAGCGCACTACAATCTCTACGGAATCACCGGCAAGCAGGAGTATCTCGATACCGGCCGTCGCTTCGACCATAAGTACATCTTCGATCCTCTCGCCGCCAATCAGGACCACTTGGCTGGCAATCACGCCAATACCAACATTCCGAAAATCATCGGCTGCGCCCGCGCCTATGAACTTACGGGCGAGCAGCGCTACCGCGACATCGCCGATAATTTCTGGAACTTCATCACCACCCAGCATACGTACTGCACCGGCGGCACCAGCGACGGCGAATACTGGCACGAACCCGGCCAAATTTCGAAGGAACTTGGCCCGGCCGCCGAGGAATGCTGCTGCAGCTACAACATGATGAAGCTCACACGCCATCTCTATGGCTGGACCGGTGATCCCTCGAAGCTCGACTACTACGAACGCCTTCTCTTTAACCTCCGCCTGGGCGCGATTGATCCCAACGGCATGACCATGTACTTCGTTTCTATGGATCCCGGTCTGTACAGGACGTTTGGCACTCCCTGGGATTCCTTCCTCTGCTGCGACGGCACTGGTATGGAGGATTTCTCGAAACTCGCGGACACGATCTACTTCCACGACGCCGAGGATCTTTTCGTCAACCTCTTTATCGCTTCCGAGCTTGATTGGAAGGAGAAGCGCCTGCGCGTCACCCAGGAGACGAATTTCCCGCAGCAGGACTCGAGCACTCTCACTATCTCCGCCGATCATCCGGTCAAGATGGACGTCAACATTCGCGTCCCGTACTGGGCGCAGAGCGGCCTCACTTTCAAGGTCAACGGCAAGCACGAGAAGGTTCACGCCGCACCGAGCACTTATGCGAAGCTCCACCGCACCTGGAAGAATGGCGATAAAATCGAAATTTCCTCTCCCATGTCGCTTCACACACAGTCGACGCCAGACGATCCCACCGTGCTCGCCATGATGTACGGCCCTATGGTTCTCGCTGGCGTCATGGGCGACACCAGCGATCTGCCCGACGGAGCCGTTTATGGCCCGCAGGGGCCGCGTCCTCCTCGCCCGGCGAACATGCCTCCGCCGGTTCCGGGCCAGCGCCGTGCTCGTGTTCCGGATAGCCCGCCGCCGGCGATCAAGGCCAGCATCAGCGCGCCTACGGCCTGGGCCAAGCTGGTTCCCGGCGATTCGCTCTCGTTCAAGACAGTGGGCGAGCCGGATTCGGTGCAGCTCGTGCCGTTCTACAAGATCTTCCGCGAGCGCTACACGACCTACTGGAAGGTGACCACCTCATAGAAATCATCTGAGTCGGCATCATCGCAAAAACCTGCCAAGGAAAATTAAGTGGCTACCACGCTGTCGACCTCGAGATTGATGGGATACCTGGCCGAGAGCTCCACACAGTTCAAGCTTCT
The DNA here is from genome assembly GCA_035295305.1 of Candidatus Acidiferrales bacterium. GTDB lineage: Bacteria > Acidobacteriota > Terriglobia > Acidiferrales > UBA7541 > DAHUXN01. The sequence goes on from DATGJE010000116.1 coordinate 2,945, forward strand.
CGCCACGCCTTAAGCGCACCTCCGAGACACGCGACCGATGTCATTCCAGCGATCGCAGACAACGCGTAGGGTAGCGCTATTTCACAGACGCTCACGAACTGAGTAGGGCGGCTGTGAGTTGCGTCTCTTCCGACGCGCCTGCGTGGAATCTTCCTTCCATGCGGTTGTGCCACCACGGACTAAGTGGTACTCCTCAAGCGAGTAGCCGAGCGCCCCACGGCAAGTGGTATTGGCGCCCTGGCATCTGCGATCAACTATACGGAAGTCGCCAGGGAATCCGTTGGCGCCAGTCGGTGACATGCCGAATAAATACGACTTCGCTTTGCTCGGATACGTTGTTATGCCCGACACATCCGTTTGTACAACTCTTGCTGAAGCTCAATATATGATTTCGGCGTACACTTAATGTATATGCCGCGATCTAAGAATAGCTTTGCTGGTTGTGTGCTTCTGTTCGGCAGTCTGGTTCTGCTGCGGCCGACGGCTCTCCCCAACTTCAATCAAAGCGCCCCGCACATGCAGACCCCAGTTACAACGACAGAGACAGCGCAGGACGAAAACTCGCAACGTGTCCGTGTCGCCGTAGGGGAATATCAAATTCTACAAGGAGCCGATGCCGGTGGAATCGGCTCGTACGCTCCAGGGGTGTATAACTTCCGGGAATCGTGGACGCTTTGGCGATTAGCGAATGGCAGCTTTGACGTAGAAGGCGAAAGAGAATACGAATCGCCAAAAGACGAGCTGCACAGCAATCGATTTTCGGTTCATCTTTCGCCGGATTTCCACACGCTGGGCGTGAAGGAATTTAGAAAGCTCCGCTGGAAGCCGGATTCCGGGCCGCTCAGTTGCGAATTTCAACCGGCGGAAATGATTTGTACTTCCAGCGCAAAAGATCCAAGCCAATCTATCGACCTAAACGTGCCGATGAAGGACGCGTATGGTTTCCTGTGGCCGATTTCCGCGTTTTCGTTAAGCAACATCACGCGTCGCGCCGCGAAAATCCACGACAAATCAACTCCTGTCCAACTGGTGACCGTTGAAGAGCCAAGTCCACGGAACCCGGTGTTTGTGTCCACACTGGATGGGAATCTAAAATACCTTGCAGAAGAGGAGATTACTCTGGCGGGTAAGAAATGGCGCGCGGACAAATTCGAATTGAAAGTCCCGCTGCATCCTGCGTTCATCATCTGGACGTCGCCCGAAGGCTTGTTGCTGCGGTTTGCTCCTGAGAACAAGAGCACGAAAGCGGCAGAGGGTTTGCAGTTAGTTCACTTCCAGCAAGAGGCGCACTTCTGAAGCTGTAAGCGTTTCATATCAGCGCAGATCCTGCATTTTATTCCAGACATTACATTACGTTTGCGCGTCACCAGCCGATGTGATGGTGGTCACGGTGAGCGAATCTCCGCCTTGCGAGACTCTGTCTGTGGACATGCAATTCTTGGTGGGATCACAGAGGCTTCAAATGAGTTGTAGCTGAGAGGCGCAAAATGAAAATCCTGCTGGCAATCGATTCGTCGAGTGCATCACAAAATGTGATCGCCGAAGCGGCGACTCGCCCATGGCCCTCTGGAACGAGATTTTGCGTTCTCCATATCGTAGATGTTTTGGGCATCGGGCGGTCGTTGGCGATGATCGATGAAGAAAAACGCTACGGGCAAACTCTCGTCGCAGCAGCGGCTGAAAAGTTGATTCGCGCCGGACGCGAAACAAGCCCGGACATTTTGGTTGGCTTCCCGCGAAAGGCCGTCGTGCAATACGCCAAGGAATGGGGAGCTGACTTTGTCATGGTTGGCTCGCATGGTCAGGGTGCCCTCTCTCGATTTCTACTCGGCAGCGTTGCGCAAGCAGTGCTTCGCACGGCGCCGTGTTCCGTTGAAGTTGTCCGCCGAGGGATTCCCGAATCTTCTTCACACCGAGGGATGAAAATACTGCTTGGCACGGACGGGTCCGACGGTGCCGCGGTTGCCGCGAAATCAGTGGCGAATCGTCCCTGGCCTGCGGGCAGCCAGGTCAAGATTATCAGTGCGGTTCAGTTGCTCGTGCCGGGAAATGAGCTGATGATGTCGTCGTCCTCCGCCATTTATCCGACAAGTCTTCTTGAGGAAGTGTGGAATGAAGTTCGCAGCAGTGCGCACGAAGCGGTCGCCGAGGCGCGAAAGACGCTGGAAGCCGCAGGGATGAAAATCCTCGCGGGAGAAACGACGCCAGACGGGGACCCTCGGGCTGTCCTGCTTGCCCAAGCGAAGGAATGGGACGCGGACTTAATTGTTCTTGGCTCGTATGGGCGTCGCGGAATGGACCGTATACTCATGGGAAGCGTCTCGGAATCAGTGGCACTGCACGCCCATTGCTCGGTGGAGGTCATTCGAGGATAGTGTAGGCAGGAGAACTCATCGAATCGTGAGTTCGGTCTCCAAGGTCGAGAGAGAACTTGCGTTAAAGAGAAACGTGCGCTTGTCGCCCGATCCGCGGCGCGCCATGAGAGCGCTGTTTGCTCGCTGGACCGGAGCTCCGGCGATTTCCGTTCTGACCATCATTGCCATTTTTCTTCATTTGATTTTTCGCTATGCGCTAGGGACCACCAGGACAATTTATCTTGCTCCGCTGATTGCCGTCCTAATCTTTGGAGGTATTCCACTTGTCGTCACCTTGACGAAGAAAGTGTTCGCACGGGAATTTGGCTCGGATTTGCTTGCGGGAATTTCGATTGTCACGGCGGTGCTGCTTGGAGAATACCTGGTTGGCGCGATCGTCGTGCTGATGCTTTCGGGAGGCACAGCGCTCGAGGAGTTTGCATCTCGGCGCGCATCGTCGGTGCTCGACGCGTTGGCGAAGCGTATTCCTCAGACCGCGCACCGCAAAGCGGGTTCGAGTCTCTCTGACGTGCCGCTCGACGGTGTCGCGGTCGGAGATGTCTTAGTTGTATTCCCACATGAAATTTGCCCGGTAGACGGCGCAGTCATCGAAGGCCACGGGAAGATGGATGAGGCATATTTGACGGGCGAGCCATTCGAAATCTCGAAAACTCCCGGCTCGCTGGTACTCTCGGGCGCAATCAATGGCGACTCGGCTTTGACGATTCGAGCCGAAAAGTTGGCGGTGGATTCCCGATACGCGACCATCATGCGTGTAATGCAGGAAACAGAGCAGAAGCGGCCAAAACTCCGGCGTCTGGGCGACAAACTGGGCGCATGGTACACGCCGATTGCACTGCTTCTCGCCATCGGCACCTGGGCAGCAACGCAGGAGTCCCATCGCTTTCTCGCCGTGTTGGTTGTTGCGACGCCCTGCCCGTTGCTGATTGCCATTCCTGTTGCAGTGATTGGCGCCATTTCCCTTTCCGCGCGCCGCGGAATCATCATCAAGAATCCTGGCGTTTTGGAGGAGATTGACCGTTGCCGAACTCTGATTTTCGACAAGACGGGAACGCTTACATACGGAAAACCGAAACTGTCTGAAATAAAGTGCGCAGATGGTTATGAACGCAAGGATGTTCTTAGGCTAGCGGCTAGCCTGGAGGTTTATTCGAAGCATCCGCTCGCCATGGCCATTCTTGATGCCGCCCAAGCAGAGGGCCTGCGGACGGAATCCGTTTTGGAAATCAGCGAGCGTCCGGGCGAAGGATTGCGGGGGACGGTGGGAGATCGGCAAGTCCTGATCACCGGCAGGAACAAAGTCGCGGTGGAGAAGCAAAAGCTGCCCCCCGTTGCACCTGGGCTGGAATGCCTGGTGTTTCTCGACGGCAATTTTGCGGCGGCGTTTCACTTCCACGACGCACCGCGCAAGGACAGCCAGCTCTTCTTGGAGCATTTGAAACCGCGCCACGCAATCACCAAGGTGATGCTCGTCTCCGGAGATCGGGAATCGGAAGTCCGTTATCTGGCCGGGATAGTCGGAATCAAGGAAGTGCATTCGGCGAAGAGCCCGGAAGAAAAAGTCGAAATTGTGCGCGAAGCAGCGAGGCGGCAGAAAACGCTTTTTGTTGGCGACGGAATCAATGATGCGCCGGCGATGAAGGCAGCGACTGTGAGTGTGGCCTTCGGTTTAAGCAGCGACATCACTTCAGAGGCGGCTGACGCGGTCGTGATGGAGACTTCGCTGGGGAAAGTGGATGAACTGATGCATATTAGCCGGCGGATGCGGCGTATCGCACTGGAGAGCGCGGTTGGCGGCATGGCGCTCAGCGTAGTGGGTATGATAGCGGCGGCTCTCGGTTATCTCCCGCCGGTCGGCGGAGCGATCGCGCAGGAAGTGATTGATCTCCTTGCCGTCTTGAATGCCGTGCGCGTTGCCTTGCCGTTCAAGGTCCTGACCGATTTCTAAGAATGCAAGCTCGCGCGCCGTTTCATACAATCCACGCAGCGTTCATGGAGCCGAGGTCAACGAGACGATGAGCCGTACCGCGCTTGAGTGTTTCTTCTCTCCGAATTCCGTTGCCGTTATCGGTGCCACGGACCGTCCGGGCAGCGTTGGGCGAACAGTTGTTTCCAATCTTCGCAATGGAAGGTTCCCGGGCAAGGTTTATGCCGTGAATCCCAATCGGTCGGAAGTACTTGGCCTTCCTTGCCATGCGAACATCGGCGCTGTTCCAGAGAAAGTGGACCTGGCAATGATCGTCACGCCGGCGCCGACCGTGCCAGGCATCGTTCGGGAGTGCGTTGATGCAGGTGTGCGCGCGGCCACCGTGATTTCGGCCGGCTTCAAGGAACGAGGTGAGGCAGGCGCAGAACTCGAACGCCGGATCCAGACGGAGCTTCGCCGCGGAACCATGCGCCTGGTCGGTCCTAACTGCCTTGGCATGATGAACCCCAGCCTGGGTCTGAACGCGACCTTCGCAGAAAATATAGCGAAGTCCGGAAACGTAGCGTTTCTCAGCCAGAGTGGTGCCTTGCTGACAGCGATCCTCGATTGGAGCTCACAAGAGGAGGTTGGATTCAGCGCCATTGTTTCTACGGGTTCGATGCTCGATGTGGGTTGGGGAGATTTGATTTCCTTCTTCGGCGAGGATCCACAGACGCAGAGTATCGTGCTGTACATGGAGTCTATTGGAGAGGCGCGTGGCTTCCTTTCTGCCGCGCGAGAAGTGGCCCTCACCAAACCGATCATTGTCATTAAGGCCGGACGTTCAGAAGCCGCGTCGCACGCGGCGAGCTCGCATACTGGTGCGCTGACCGGAAGCGATGAAGCCTTCGATGCGGCCTTCCGGCGGTGCGGCGTCCTGCGCGTCCAGAGTATTTCGGACCTTTTTCACATGGCGGAAGTCATGGGCAAGCAGCCGCGCCCGCGCGGACCCCGGCTCACGATCTTGACCAATGCGGGCGGTCCGGGAGTGCTGGCCACAGATGCACTAATTGCGACGGGGGGTGAACTTGCCCCGGTGTCTGAGGAAGCGATGGACGCCTTCAACAAAATTCTCCCCGCGGATTGGAGTCACAACAACCCAATTGACATCCTCGGCGACGCCGACCCGGAACGCTTCGCTCGCGCGCTGGAGGTTGCGGCCCGCGATTCCAACAGCGACGGTCTACTTGTGATTCTGGCTCCGCAAGGGATGACAGATCCGGCGCGCATGGCCGAGAAACTGACGCCGTATTCGAAGAGTAAAAAAAAGCCAGTGCTGGCGAGTTGGATGGGTGGCAAAGCGGTTGCTGAGGGCAGATCTATTCTAAACAATGCCGGCATTCCGACTTTCGCGTATCCAGACACGGCTGCCCGCGCGTTCAACTACATGTGGCGCTTTAGCTATAACCTTCGGGGTTTGTACGAAACTCCCGCCGTGGCGGACGAACCCGAAGCTGGAGAGCCAATTCGTAGGAAGGTGAAAGAGATTTTCGACCGAGTCTTAGCCTCAGGCCGCTCTCTGTTGACGGGAATCGAATCGAAAGAAGTGCTGGATCTTTACGGGATCCCCACCGTTCAAACAACTCTGGCGCAGAGCGAAACCAGAGCCGTTGAGCTGGCGCAGGCAATCGGCTTCCCCGTGGTCCTGAAGGTTCACTCGGAGATTGTGACGCACAAGACCGACGTGGACGGCGTAAGACTTAATCTTCAAAACGGGGAGTCCGTTCGAGAGGCATTTCAATCCATTCGATCTTCTGTGAGCGCGAAGGCTGGCGCGGCAGCGTTTTTGGGAGTGACCATCCAGCCGATGATCCGGCTGGAAGGGTACGAGCTTATATTGGGAAGCAGCGTAGACGCGCAATTCGGTCCAGTGATCTTATTCGGATCTGGCGGACAACTCGTTGAAGTGTATCGGGACCACGCGCTCGCGCTTCCGCCGCTCAATACAACGTTGGCCCAGCGCTTGATGGAGCAAACGCGAATATTTGGCGCGCTCAAGGGAGTTCGAGGGCGCGTGGCCGTGGATATGGCTGGGCTCGAGCAGGTTTTGGTCCGCTTCAGTCGCTTGCTTGTTGATCAACGGCGCATCAAGGAAATGGATATCAACCCGCTGCTCGTATCGGCCAGCCATCCGCTCGCTCTTGACGCGCGAATTGTTCTCTATGGACCGCAGGTTGCTGATAAAGATCTTCCTCGCTCGGCGATCCGGCCCTATCCGGCGCACTATATTTCGCGGTGGAGAATGAAAAACGGAGAAGAGGTTATCATTCGGCCAATTCGGCCCGAAGACGAGCCGCTAATGGTGAAATTCCACGAGACTCTTTCCGAGAAGAGTGTCTATCTGCGTTATTTTCACATGGAGAACTTGAGCGCTCGTATCGCTCACGATCGGTTGATCAGGAAATGCTTTATTGACTATGACGAGGAGATGGCGCTGGTGGCGGATCGCACGGCGCCGGATATAGGCCATCACGAGATTCTGGGCGTTGGACGGCTGAGCAAGTCACGCGGCGCGAAGGAAGGTGAAGTGGCGGTACTGGTGAGTGACCGCTACCAGAATCTTGGTCTGGGGACCGAGTTCATACGGCGATTGATTCAGTTCGGCCGTGACGAAGGACTCCAGGAGATCGTGGCCAATGTGCTTCCTGAAAATGTCGCCATGCAGGCGTTGACAAATCGCTTCGGGTTCAAGATCCGGCAAACCGGCGACGCTGCAACAGTGACCGCGATTCTGAATCTTCAGTCTGTATCTTCGTCATAACCGCCGGTAACCAATCATTTGTGTCCGGTGACGCGCGTCACAGTCATGAGTGACGCAAATCGTCGCGCCATAGTGAGCCTGCTGCTACAAACACCTTGAACGGTGAAGTGGACGGGATAAAGGGGAAAGAAGATGACGAACAAGCCACTAGCTGCGGAATCTAGAAAGGCGCGGGCCGCGAATGTGAGAATTGGGGATGCAACCGAGTGTCGTAAAGCCATTTCGGACGCAGTAGCAAAGCGTGCGTACGAAATTTATGAACGCTCGGGACGCCAGGCAGGCTGTGATTGCAAAAACTGGTCTCTGGCCGAGAGTGAAATCCTCAAGCCTCTTAGCTGTGGAGTTTTGAAATTGGAAGATGGCGTTAACGTCTCAATATGCCGTTCCTCGCTTAGTGCAGGGGATATTGAAGTTTGCGTGGAACCGCATCGCTTGATCGTTATCCCGCACAAAGACTCGGATTCGATAATTGAGCCAGCGGCAACTTACCGGGTGCTTTCTTTAGCAGACGAAGTCGAACCATCCTCCGTGAAGCTACGAGCGCATGGCCGTCTGCTCGAGATCAAGCTGAGTAAAGCCGGGGCAAGCAAACAGGCTCTTCTTGCCAAGGCTGCGGCTTGATTTAGCGTTTGCGGTCAGCGATGAGAAGCAAGCTTCCAACAATCACGAGCAATCGCCCAATCTTCCTGCGCGCGAACGATTAGGACGCGGACAGCCGAATTGCGAGTAGAGATGTCGTGATCGGCCGCGGGCCGCCAGTTCTTTTGCGAATCGAGCCTAAGACCGAGATATCCGAAGTTGGCGCAAGCTGCAGCCCGCACTTCTGGCGAATTTTCGCCAATTCCCGCGGTGAAGACCACCGCATCTACTCCGTCCAGGACCGCAATCATTGCGCCAATGTAGGACACGAGGCGATGGACAAATATCTGGAAGGCAAGCTTGGCGCGCGGGTGACCTTTTTTCATTGCGGCCACGATTTGCCGCATGTCACCGGAGATCCCAGAGATTCCCAACAGGCCGGATTTCGTGTTTAGTAACTGATCCAGGTCGCCTCCTGTGAATTCGCCCTGTCGCATCAAGTAAGTGAGGATGCCCGGGTCGACTGAGCCAGAGCGTGTACCCATCATGAGTCCTTCCAGAGGAGTGAAGCCCATTGTTGTGTCCACGCTGTGGCCATTTCGGATCGCAGACAAAGAGCAACCGTTCCCAAGGTGGCAAGTCACCAGCTTGAGCGCGGATAGTTTCTTGCCGAGGAGTTGAGCGGTGCGCTCGGCGCAATACTGATGGTTGATTCCGTGGAAGCCATACCGGCGAATGCCGCGTGCGAGCCATTCGTACGGGCCGGGATACACGAACGCGGATTCGGGCAGCCGGCTATGAAATCCAGTGTCAAACACGGCCACCTGCGGAACTGCTCCAAATCGCTTCTCGATGATGTTGATTCCTTCCATCTCGACGCGATTATGCAGCGGAGCAAACGCAGACATCTTCGCTATGGCGGTCTTGACGCCAGAAGTGATGACAGTCGGCTTCTCGTATTCCTGGCCTCCATTCACGATGCGGTGGCCAACGACATCAATCTCGGGAGATTTGGAAACGGCACGAGTCTTGCCGGAGCACAGGCTATCGAGCAGCAAATCAATCCCTTGTTGGCGCGATCCAATCGTAGTCTGTTTTTTGAGCCCTTCACCCTGGGATGTCTGAACTTGCACCTCTGCTTGCTCACCGTTCCATTCGACTTTCCCCTTCCAAATGGGCGGAGGCGGAGATTTTGGCACCGCGTTTGCGATGTGATAGACAGACATTTTCTGGCTGCTCGATCCGGAATTGAGCACCAGTATTTTCATTGCTTAGTAGGGCCACTTCCAATCGCGGATTTCCGGAAGGTCGTCTCCGTGCTCGCAGATGTATTCCTTGTGCTGAACCAACTTCTCGCGAAGGAAATGCTTGAAATGCGCGCCAACGCGTTCCAAGCGAGGAACACGGTCGACGACGTCGCCTGCAAGGTGAAATCGATCCAAATCGTTCAGTACAGTCATATCGAAAGGAGTGGTTGTTGTTCCTTCCTCTTTGTATCCGCGGACGTGAAGATTGTCGTGGTTCGTGCGCCGGTAAGTCAGGCGATGGATCAGCCAGGGATAGCCGTGATAGGCGAATATGATGGGCTTGTCCGTGGTGAACATCGAGTCGAAGTCGCGGTCGGAAAGCCCGTGTGGGTGTTCGGTTGGCGACTGGATCGTCATCAAGTCCACCACATTGACGACGCGGATCTTGATGTCTGGGAAGTGTTGGCGAAGCAAATCCACCGCCGCGAGCGTTTCCAGAGTTGGAACGTCGCCGGCGCAAGCCATGACGACATCTGGCTCTGCTCCCTGGTCCGTACACGCCCATTCCCAAATCCCAATTCCAGTCGTGCAATGCTCGATGGCGCTTTCCATGTCAAGCCACTGCAGCGCCGGTTGCTTGCCGGCGACAATCACATTCACGTAGTTGCGGCTTCGCAGGCAATGATCAGCAACAGAAAGCAACGTGTTCGCGTCGGGAGGCAAGTAGACGCGGACGATGTCAGCCTTCTTGTTGATCACGTGATCGATGAAGCCGGGGTCTTGATGTGTGAAACCGTTATGGTCCTGTCGCCACACATGCGACGTGAGCAAGTAATTCAACGAGGCGATTGGACGCCGCCACGGAATCTTTCGCGTTACCTTCAGCCATTTCGCATGCTGATTGAACATGGAATCCACAATGTGAATGAACGCTTCATAGCAGGAGAAAAAGCCGTGCCGTCCCGTCAAAAGATAACCTTCTAGCCAGCCTTGGCACATATGCTCGCTGAGGACTTCGATCACGCGGCCATTTACTGAAAGGTGCTCGTCAGTCGCCAGAATCGGTTCCATGAAGACCTTGTCGGTTGCCTCGTACAACGCATCCAAGCGGTTCGATGCAGTCTCGTCGGGACCCCATACGCGAAAGTTTTTGGATCCGGCATTCAGTTTCATTATGTCGCGCAAGAATTTTCCCAGGACGCGAGTCCCTTCCACGAATTGCGTCCCCGCTTTCGCAACGTCGACCGCGTAATCGCGAAAATCCGGAAGGACCAGATCTTTTAGTAACAACCCGCCATTGGCATGAGGGTTCGCGCCCATTCTGCGGTTGCCCTCCGGCGCGAGCTGCCTCAATTCTGGAACCAGCTCGCCTTTTTCATCGAACAGCTCCTCGGACTTGTAGCTCTTCATCCAATCTTCCAGGATTTTCAAATGGCCAGGACGTGATGCGAAGTCTGTAATCGGAACCTGGTGTGCCCGCCAGGTATCTTCGACCGGTTTCCCGTCCACCATTTTGGGGCCGGTCCATCCTTTCGGCGTTCGAAGAATAATCATCGGCCATTCAGGCAAGCCCGTGGATTTGTCCGCTCGCGCGTTGCGCTGAATCGAGTGGATTTCTTGAAGCACCGTGTCGAGCGTGCGCGCCATCAGTTGGTGCATGGTCTGCGGTTCGCGACCTTCCACAAAGTATGGTTTGTAGCCATATCCTGTGAAAAGTTGAGTCAACCGGGCATCATCCATGCGGCCAAGCACCGTTGGGTTAGCAATCTTGTAACCGTTCAGGTGCAGGATAGGAAGAACAGCGCCGTCGCGTGTGGGATTCAGGAACTTGTTCGAATGCCAACTCGCAGCCAGCGGCCCTGTTTCCGCTTCGCCGTCGCCGACCACGCAGCAAACCAGGAGGTCAGGGTTATCAAATGCGGCGCCGTAGGCGTGCGCAATCGAATAGCCCAGTTCGCCACCCTCATGAATCGAGCCTGGCGTCTCGGGAGCGACATGGCTCGGAATGCCGCCCGGGAATGAGAATTGCTTGAACAGCTTCCGCATGCCGTCTTCGGTCTGTGAAATGTTCGGATAGAACTCGCTGTATGTGCCTTCTAGAAATGTGTTTCCCACCAAGCCCGGCCCGCCATGTCCAGGTCCGGTGATATAGATGACGTTCAGATCGTGCTTCTTGATGAGACGATTGAGATGAACATAGATGAAGTTCAATCCGGGTGTCGTGCCCCAATGGCCCAGCAGGCGCGGCTTGATATGTTCGAGCTTCAGCGGCTCGCGCAGAAGAGGATTCTTCAGAAGATAGATTTGCCCGACCGAAACATAATTTGCCGCCCGCCAATACGCGTGCATCTTGCGCAGTTCTTCGGAGGACAGTGGTTGCTTGGATTCAGAGGGGATTGCCGATCCGGCGGAAGCCGAAGCCATAGAGATATCTCCCGTTTGGAGTCAAGCGCCCGTGGCGGGACTGCCGAGCGATTACAATCATATCGCAATTGCTTTGAACCAGCGGAGTCGCCACCCACTCTTGACTATCCCGCATTCGCCGATGGCCGTAGCGTGACCTCTATCACGCGCGTGTGTGACCCCTGTCACTTGCGAAAGCGAAAATTCGAGGCACACTCACACGAAGAAGGGTCCGCTGAATGGCAGACGAGAGCACTGGTGGCTTCAGAATTGTTCCGCGTCGCAACGGGTGTACAATAGGGCGCGGTTCCTATATGCGCGCCCCTTACGGCTTGGAAATAATCGAGAATTGCCTTACTTGCCCGCATCTGCAGGAGCGAGTTTTTTGTAATCTTTCGCCGGCGGCGCTGGAACGTCTTTCCGCCATCACGTCGGCTTCTTCTTATCCAAAAGGTGCAACGCTCTTCGTGGAAGGGCAAACAGCGCGCGGAGTGTTTGTTCTGTGCAATGGCCGGGTGAAACTTTCAACGTCGTCAATCGACGGGAAAACGCTGATCGTCAGGATTGCGGATCCCGGAGAAGTGCTGGGTTTGCCGGCCACGATTACCGGCAAGCCGTACGAACTCACAGCAGACGCGGTTGAACCGGTGCAGGCGAATTTTATCTCGCGGACTGATTTTCTAAATTTTCTTCGCGACCATGGGGAAGCAGCTCTTCGGGTGGCCCAGCAACTGGGCGAAACCTATCACGCGGCTATCGCTGAAATGCGCTCCATTGGGCTCGCGCACTCCGCGGGAGAAAAACTCGCTCGGTTTCTCCTCGATTGGTGCGCCAGCCATGGAAATGGAAAAGAGGAAACCAGCGCGAAATTGACGCTGACTCACGAGGAAATCGCCCAAGTGATTGGGGCGTCCCGCGAGACGGTTACTCGCCTTTTTACTGACTTCAAGAAGAAGCAGCTATTACAAGTTAGAGGCTCGACGCTCATTTTGTCTAACAAAGAAGCGCTCGAGCACGTGGCCGGAAGTTGAGCCTCTGCCGCAGAATCCCTCCCAGAACTGAAATCCCGTGTTCATGTAACAGTATTACATTTCGTTCCGGCGTTTGTTCGGCATCGACATAGCTCTCGAGCGATAAACCAATCCGCATTGCGCACAACGGTCCCGCCTATGGAGTGGAATGTTGGCATATGAGACATACAAACAGAATCTGTCCGATATTGACCAGACATTAGAACCCTTCGACTGTAGCCTCCACAGGACTGAACCAGCCCCCTTCATCAAGGATTGTTCGGGTGTCACCGCAGTCGGTGACCCGGGTCACAGACCTGATACGCAAACGAGAGCCAAATATCCTACGCAGAGCGTTCCAGCGGAGAGATGCTCCAGCGTCACTCTGAAACTCTGTGGACGTCGTTCGGGCCCACTGCTGCAGTGATGTGTTGAACGATCCGACTGGAGGATGGTGATGAAACGACAAATTCCCGTCACTTTTGGCGCCGCGATTCTACTCTCCAGTGCAATGGTTGTAATGGCCTGGATGATCGTGTCGGCTCCGAGGGCACAGGCAATCCCTGCATTTTCACGGAAATATCAGACCTCCTGTTCCACATGTCATAATAATTTTCCTGAACTCAATGATTTCGGGATGGCGTTCAAAAAGAACGGACTCAAGTTTCCTAAGGATGACGAACTATTCGTGAAGGATCTCCCTGTCTTGCTCGGAGCGAAGGCCCAAAAAGAAGCATTCCCTAAGGCCATCTATCCAGGCGAACTTCCCGGGAGCATACCGATCTCGTTCCGTTATTCGGGCTTCGCTCAATACAACAATAAGCAGCCCCTCGCCCTGGGCTTCGTTCCGCGAACGGACCTGTTTGCTCCCAATACGTTCACGATAATCGGCGCGGGCAGTTTCGGACCAACGCTTTCCTTTTGGATCGATGACGATATTTCCACGGGCGGTTCGGGCGCCGATGGCGGTCTGGGCGACGGCTACCTCAAAGCAAACGACATCGGACACTATCTCCATTTGCCCAAGGATGCCCTGAACGTCAGGTTTGGACAATTCGAGCTCGACCTTCCGTTCACGCAGGCGCGCACAATCAATCTGAGCGACTACGACATCTACGATCAGGCAAGTTTCGTCAATCCGAACGGCACTGGGGCGCTTCCCGGCACAACCGCCAATCCGCTGATGTTTGGAACTCCTCAGCGGGGCATTGAATTCGGCGGTTATCCGAATGACGGGAATTTTTCGTGGTCGGTGGCGTTTGTGAATGGTAGCAACGACAGCACCGCGATGCGAAATTCCAAAGACGTGTATGCCCGCGTGGCCCAACGTTTCAATCTGGAGCGCGATCCAAAGGTGCGCAAAGAAGTGCAGGCTGCAGGTCCGACTGGTCCGCGGGACCACACGTCTTTGACGCTTGGAGCTTTTGGCTATTACGGTCGCAACGAATTGAATGTCGACGGTGCCCTCTTCCCAGGTCTATCGACAATCCGCGAACCGTTCTACCGAGCTGGTGCGGACTTCCGCTTCAAATATCGCCAGTTCGAGCTATGGGGGCTTGGGATGTACGGTCACGATACGAACGAGGCTCTCAATTCCGGCGGAACAGGCTTTGTATCAGCGACGCCCGTGACGTTCAGCGGCGGTTTTGCGGAGGCCGAATACTGGGTGTATCCGTGGCTGATCGGTTTGATGCGCTACGACGTTGTGAATTCGCCGACGGATTTCCTGAACGGGGTTTCGCGCTCGGCTACGCGGAACCGCTTTAGCCCAGGGGTTCAAGTGCTTGTCCGCGCCAATATCAAGCTGGCGTTTGAGTATCAACGGCGCTTCGAGGAGCCAGTCCCCGGAACAATTACTTTTTTCCGTCCCAATGGATTTGTTGTCGGGACTGACTTCGTATTTTGAAGATTCACTCGTCCGATAAGGAAAGAAATCAAATCCCGGAAAGGGGAAATTTGAATGAAGCATTTCATAAGAGCGGCAGTACTCGCGGCAATTTGTCTCGTACCTCTGCTGTCTAACGGCGTTGCTCGAGCCGGGGACATCAAAGGAACGGTTTCGGTGCAAGGGTTGCGCTCTGCCCAAGACATCGCCGTCTACGTCGATGCGATACCCGGCAAGCATTTCGATGCGCCCCCGCAACATGTCGTAGTCGACCAGCGCAAAATGACGTTCGTTCCCCACGTTGCCGTGGTTTTACAGGGGACCACCGTGGATTTTCTCAATAGCGATCCGGTTGGCCACAATGTTTACTGGCCGTCGATCAGTGGCAATAAGAAACTGGCCCACAATCTGGGGACCTGGCCGAAGGGTGACAGAAAATCCTTTCAATTCAATGATCTCGGAGTCGCCTCTCTGCTGTGTAACGTTCATCCGGAGATGTCCGGTTACGTCGTCGTTGTCGCCACACCGTACTTCGCGGTCGCCGACAAGGACGGCTCATTTGAAATAAAGAACGTTCCGCCGGGAACCTACACTCTCAAGACCTGGAGCGAAGAGGGAAAGCCCACGACGCAGTCGATTACCGTTGGGAGTGGCGTGTTGAATGTCGATTTGACGGTGAAAAAGTAAGAAACGTTGAGGTCGAGTGCGCATGAGCGAGCCAGAAAAGAAAAACCTGGCGGCGAGCAAGGATGAAGCGAGCTTCCTAAGCCGCCGCCAATTTTTCGTCAAGCTGGGGGCCGGTTCGCTTGCCATCGCCGGTGCCGGTGCCACAGTGTTTGCGGTGCAGTACCTCTCGCCGAACGTCCTCTATGAACCATCACCCATCGTGGGCGTTGGCAGGCCGGAACATTTCCCGATTGACTCGGTAACCTTGGACCCACGGACTGCGATTTTCGTCGTCCATTCGCAGAAAGGGTTCTATGCGATGAGTTCGGTTTGTACCCATTTAGGGTGTCTAACGGTATGGAGACAAGATGAAGGGATTATCGCGTGTCCATGCCACGGCAGTACATTTCGACCGGATGGCAAAGTAATGGGAGGCCCCGCCCCGCGCCCGTTGCAGTGGCTGAAGATGTGGATAGGCAATGATGGCGACCTCGTCGTGGATCGTTCCGCAAATATTGCGTCGGAAAGCGAATACATCCAACTTTGAAGATGCAGAAACCACTTGCGCCACCAGCCGGCACAGCCATCCGAAACCCTATACATGCGCTTGTACGTTGGCGCGACGAGTTCAAGGAGATTTTCTCCGCTCGCGTGCGCGAGCGCCAGCTCGGTTTTCGCTACACGTGGTATCTCGGGGCGCTGACGCTGGGCACTTTTTCGATCCAGCTCATCACTGGCCTGCTTCTGATGCTGTATTACCATCCTTCCATTCCACAAGGCTACGCCGACATGAAAGACCTGCACTTCGTCGTGTCGTCCGGAGTCTTTTTGCGAAATCTGCACCGCTGGTCGGCGCACGCGATGGTGTTTCTTGTATTCGCACACATGGCCAAGGTGTTTTACCGCGGCGCTTACCGGCCGCCGCGGGAATTGAATTGGGTCGTGGGTGTCTGTCTGTTGCTGCTCACCTTGCTGGCCAGCTACACAGGCTACCTACTGCCCTGGGATCAATTATCGTACTGGGGCACGACGGTGGGATCGAGCATCATCTCATCCACCCCATTTATTGGTGAAAGGCTGCGCTTCATTCTTCTCGGTGGACACACTGTGAATGCGAACGCGCTGCTGCGCTTTTATGTGCTGCACGTCGTCATTCTGCCGCTGGCCGTCATTCTTCTTGTCGCGATCCATCTGTGGCGTTTGCACAAGGACGGTGGAATGTACATCGAGCATGAAAAGAATGTAGAGAAACCATGACGAGCGATCCCAATGCGCCCCGCGAAACCGCATTGCCCCAGCGAATCGAGGAAGAAAAGTCCATTCCCTACTGGGAAATGTTGTTTCGCGAAACGATCGCCATAGAGTTATTAGCGAGTTTCCTGGTCTGGATCGCGCTATGGTGGAACGCGCCTTTGGAGCTGCTTGCGGATCCCCAGCAAACTCCCAAGTTAGCTAAGGCGCCATGGTATTTCACCGGATTGCAGGAGCTGCTGCATTATTTCCCGCCATTTGTCGCCGGCATCATTCTTCCTACGCTGATTGTCGTTGCTTTGATCGTAGTTCCTTTTTTTAACGTGAATATCAAGGACGAGAACCTTTGGGTTCACCACAAATCGCGGCGACTGGCAATTCTGGGAATCGTTCTCGCGGCGCTCACCGTGCTGCTCATTCGCTTTGATGCATGGGATGCGTTGCTCCCTGTTTGGCTCATCGCCATTTTCATGGGAATCGCCGCGGCAAGCGAGGGACGCCGCGATAAAGGATTTCGAAGCTGGCTCAGCTCGAAGCCGCTCTCCTTCTGGATCATGACCTGGTTCCTGATGGAAGCGGTCGTATTGACTTCCGTCGGCACATTTTTCCGGGGGCCAGGCTGGTCCTGGATCTGGCCTTGGTGAATCGGCGGAATGCGCAAGGACTCGTTGGTTGGGTTCGCCGCGTTTTCTTTGGCGATCCGGCCCGCCGCTTTGCTTGGGTAAGCCTGCTGCTCACACTTTCGCTTGCTGTGGCGCCGACAAAGGATTTTTTCAGGCAATGGCGCCATTATCAGCGGCAATATTCCAAGTTCATTGAAGGGCGCCCGGACGCAAGGGCGCTGCGGGGCCGCACGGTCAGCGGCATTCATCAGATTTGGCTCCCTGACCTGGGCGTAGTGGACCGCTGCACAACTTGCCACTTGGGCATCGCCGAACCAACCCTCGCGGCTGCTTCCGTGCCCCAACCATTCCGCGCGCATCCTCCGATTCCACACGATGCGGAAAAATGGGGCTGCGTCGTTTGCCACCGCGGCCAAGGCTCGGCAACAGAAGTGGCAGAGGCCCACGAAACTACCGTCGCATGGGAACAACCGATTCTTCCCATCCATTTCATTCAAGCTTCCTGCGGGACTTGCCACCGCGACGATCTTCCCCAAGCTCCACAACTCGATCAGGGACGCCAGTTGCTGGCTCGCCTCGACTGCACAGGATGTCACAAGATCGCCGGCATTGACCGCCCGGCGATGCTCGGCCCGGACCTGACGGATATTGGCACCAAGGTGAGCCGCGAGTGGCTTTACAAATGGCTGAAGGAACCTCGAACCATCACGGATGCAAACGGCAGCGTAACTGTGGACGGTGTGGATTTCGGCGAGCCGCAGATGCCCACGTTTCGGCTGAGCGATCCGGAACTGCGGGACCTCTCCGCATATTTGAGTACGCGGAATCCACATCCGATCCAGCCTTACCATTTCGATCCTCGAATTGTCGCCTCTTTGTCGAAGCGGCCGGATGTCGCCGACCAAGGCGAAGCGCGTTTCCGGCAGATGTTCTGCTCCAGTTGCCATTCGTTGGCCGTCACTCGCGCGGGGGAAACTTCGCTTATCGGCGGCGATATCGGGCCGGAATTGACCAAGATCGGTAGCAAGGTCAATCCCGATTGGCTCGCTGCTTGGCTGCGCAATCCGCAAGACTATCTGCTGCACAGCCAGATGCCTCGCTATGAATGGTCGGATGCCGACCTCTACGAAGTGACGCGTTACATGGAAACAAAGCTCACCGACCCGGATCTGCTCGCGGATGTGCCGAAGCTTGGTTCACCGACAGAAGCCGAGATCGAGGCTGGTCGGCGCCTATTCGTTGATAAAGGCTGCGCGAGCTGCCATGTCACAGAAGGCCTTAGCCCGCAGGAGGATTTTGGTCCTGACCTTTCTACTATAGGTGCTCGCAATATTTCTCAACTCGATTTCGGTACAGCGAAGATTCCGCGCACATTGATTGCCTATATACAGGCGAAGATATCGAATCCGCTCTCCGTCAATCCCGCGGGACGCATGCCGCAATATCATCTGGACCCAGGAAGTCTGGACGCCGTTACGACGGCCCTGTTGAGTCTGACCGGGCCGCCCGCGACCCGCGGAATGGAGAAATTAATCGTCGCGCGCCAGAAGCCGGAGTTTCATCCCGCGGGCGAATTCGGAAAGCTTTACGAGCGATATAAATGTTACGCGTGCCACAAATTCAATGGCTTCGGCGGCACTCTTGCACCCGATCTTTCTTATGAAGGGAGCCGCGCAACGCGACAGTGGCTGCTCCAGTTTATGGAGAATCCGCAAACTCTGCGGCCTACGCTTGTGCTTCGAATGCCGCAATTCAATATGCCGGAACGTGACGCGGCCGTCTTTGCAGACTATTTTGAAACGGCGATGCAGAGCCCTGCCGTGGACGCCACATTGGACCGCAAGGGATTCACTCCAGCGATGGCAGCGGCCGGCAAGCAGCTCTACGAAAAAAAGTATCAGTGTCAGGCATGTCACACGATTGGTTCCGCCGGCGGATACGTAGGACCGAGCTTGGGCAATGCCGGCAACTGGCTGACGCCAGGATGGATTGAGGCATGGCTTCGCAATCCGCAAGCGCTCGTACCCGGAACGATTGAACCAAGGCAGACTTTCACTGCGGATGAAATTCAAGCTCTGACGGCTTACTTGCTGACTTTGAAGCAAAGTGGTCCCGCGGGCAGCGCAGCGGCGAGCGCCAGGGGGGCGAAATGAGAGCCGGCGCACTTCTGTTGTCGGCCGCCCTTGGATTCGCTGTACTGGCCGGCTGCGCCCGTAAATCTGCGCCCGTAAAATCTGACCCATTGCAGAATGCTTATGACTCGGAACCGGACTGGAATGACGCACAGCGGATCATCCCGCTCAGCTACGAAGCGGCTCAGGGAAAGCAGATCTTCTACGAGCAATGTGTCTGGTGTCACGCAGACCAAACTCCGGCCGGACCGTCGAATCGTTCCAACGTGATTCCAGCTCCGCCGTTATGGAACGACGGCGCTGCTCTGAATTCGCTGAGCGATGCGTTCCTCGAGAAATTCACCACGCAAGGAGGCACTGCTATGGGAAAGTCGGCGATGATGCCGCCTTACGGCCAAACTTTGACGCCAGAGGAAATCCATGCGGTCGTCGCGTATGCGCGCGCGATTGCCGTGCCCGCGCCTCAGACCCCGTCCCGGCCAGGTCAGAAGTGAATGTGAGAGGGTTCATGAAACTTCGTTGCGGAGTTCACAACGCACGGACAGCACTTCTCATTGTCGCAGCGTTGCTGCTCACGTGCGGTGCGACATTTGCTCAAGTGAGTCCGGCGGAAATCTTGAACCCCAGGCTCAAGTCGGCGGAGTCCAAGTATCTTCCTCAGCTCGAGTCGCTTCATCAGGCAATCGCTGCAACGAAATTCCCTTTTTCGTTTGCCCTCGCGCGCTATGTTCGATCCGAACCCAGCAAACAGGCTTCCTTCGACTCACGTGGGATCGAATTTGTTTATTTCCAGAACCGAATGGTCTTGAAAATCTCGGGAATATACGGCGCGGCATACAACGCGGCGCAGTTAACGCAAAACGAGCGCGCGTCGCGGATCTTTCGGGATGTAATCATCCCGATTCTTCATCTCGTTGCTGAGCAGATCCCTCGCCATGTGGACTGTGATGACATCGGATTCGAAATCGTTTATGACACGCGCACATCCAGCAAGAACTATGATTACGAGGGAAAGGAAGTTCTCGCAGTCGTGCTCGACAGAGCTGATGCATTCGCACTTGTCAGCGCGCCTGAGCGGGAACAGCAGGATATTCTGAATCGCTCCAGAATCTATCTGAATGGCAAAGATTTCGGACTCGCCCTCGACCAACTTGATCCGTTTGACGTCGAAGCGCTCGCCCGCTCGATTCCTGAAAGG
>DATGJE010000117.1:0-13489 GCA_035295305.1 Candidatus Acidiferrales bacterium
TTGTGGCCGCGAACTGGCACCCGGCACGAGCTGACAGCAAGCTCGGCCCTTCCTTCGCCGGTGCAACCAGTTCGCCCGGTGGCCGTGGTGAGCGCGAAGCCGAAAATCGCACCAGAACGGCGCGGGTCAATGTTCGCGCTCGCGCGCCCGGTCCGCAAGCCTAACGCTCGGCGAATCGAGCGGCAGCCCTCAGCCACCGAGGTCATCGTCGAGCCGGGGCAAATGGCAGCGGTGATGCAGTTCGCGCAAGAGCTAAACAGCGGCCAAATTGATGGCGCGAAATTGCTCGCGGATTTGAAAGCCGCCGATCAGCCCCTGAAAATCGAGCCGTTGGAAACGCCCGAACTCGCGGGCGATAAGTCGAGCGGAGCTTCTGAAGGTGGTAGCAAGAATTTCGTTCGTTCGGCAGACTCTCGATAGCGCACGGATCCTAAAAGGAGCACACGATGAAGTTAACACGAATGGCTGGAATTCTGGTGGCACTGCTCTTAATGCCGGTGGTCAATCACGCGCAAGAGCAAGCCAAGGCGCCGAACGAGTCAGTCTCTCACGTTCGAATTGATCTCCTACTAACGGAATACGACGGTCAAAAGAAAATAAGCAGCTTGCCTTACACCATTTACGCGAAATCCTCCCCATCCTCCCCGCAGCAACGTCTTGGAGGGCCGCCGGCGGGAACGTTGCGAATGGGCGTGCGCGTTCCGGCTCCGAACGGTCCCGGTAACTTCCAGTATGTGGATGTGGGGACGAATATTGACTGCAGGCTAGGGACGCTCAGTGACGGTGCTTATGACGTGAGTATGTCGGTGAATCGCTCTTCGCTCTATGCCCCCAGTCAGGGCGAAAACGAAGGGGAGCAAATTCACGCCGGTGGAGTAGCGATCACCCGGAACTTCAGCACAGATTTTGATTTAAAACTTCACGACGGGGAGACCGCGGAAGGAAGTTCGGCAACTGATCCTTTCAACGGGCATGTGCTCAAGATCAGCGTGACGCTACACGTCATAAAATAGGCGGCGGAAAATTACAGGAATAAAGAAAGGCGCTTCGAATCCGAAGCGCCCTTTTTTTCTCAGCTGACGTGATTGTTGCTGCCTCAGGTAACTTTCATCGCAGAACTGACTCCAGCGCTTCTTTCAATCCCGGATGGCGAAACGCGTAGAGCTGCGCTTGCAATTTCTGCGGCGCGACGCGCTGGCTTGAGAAAAGCAGCGCATCCGCCATTTCGCCCATTGCCAGACGCAAAGCCACGCGAGGCGCGGGGAAAAGCGCAGGCCGATGGAGCACTCCCGCGAGCACGCTGGTGAATTCAGCATTGGTGACCGGATTCGGAGCAACTGTATTCACCGCCCCGCGAATCGCATCGTTCTCGATTGCGTATCGAATCACGGAAACAACTTCGTCGAGCGCAATCCAGCTCATCCACTGCCGCCCGTTGCCAAGCCTCCCGCCGGCGCCCAAGCGAAATGGAACGAGGATGCGCTTGAGCGCGCCGCCATTCGCCGCAAGAATAATTCCAAACCGCAGCATCGCCGTGCGAATGCCGAGCCGCTCGGCTTGCGCGCTTTCCGCTTCCCATTCGCGGCAGACCTGCGCAAGGAAATCATTGCCGGGCGCAGCGGATTCAGTGAGCGTTTCGTCGCCGCGGTCGCCGTAGTAGCCAATGGCCGACGCCGCAACAAGCACACGCGGCTTTTGTTTCAGCTGCGCAAGGCCCGCGACCAGATGGCGAGTCGCATCAACGCGGCTGCGGCGCAAAATTTGTTTGCGCGCGAGCGTCCACCGGCCGTCCGCGATGGACGCGCCAGCCAAATGCACGAGCGCGTCGGCGCCTTCCATGCCTGCAAGGTCGATCGAGCCTGTCGGCGGCTCCCAGCGGATGTTTTCAGCAGCGGGACCCGACTGCGAAGGCGAGCCGGAGCGAACCAGCCGCGCGATGGAATGGCCGTCGGCGCGCAGCGAATTCACCAGCGCGCTGCCCACCATCCCCGACGAGCCCGAGATAAGAATTTTCACACTGCGCTCCCTGCCAGAAAGACGCTCACTCACAGCCGCAAGTCTACATCTTCACAGCCCACGAATTACGCTTACGTTACGGCGTCATCGTACGCGCGTCAAGAAGCGCTGCGCTGCGCAGTTTTGCACACGAGTATCGCGGGAATGATGGTCACTGAAACTTAGGCACGGTAGAATGCAGCTATGCTGGTGCGCGTGCTTTTTTTTGGGCAATTGAAGGAAATCGTAGGAAAGGCCGAGGACGGCTGCGTGGCTCCCGAAGGCGCGCGCCTGGAAGACGTGTTTGCAAATTACGCGGCGGATTTTCCCCGGCTCGCCGAGTTTCGCGATTCGGTCGCCGCGGCGATCAATCACGAGTACGCGCCTTGGGATGCGCGCATCCGTGCCGGTGACGAAGTAGCGTTTCTGCCGCCAGTAAGCGGCGGTCAGCACACGGGTATTGTCGAGGACATTTACAAAATTGTACGCGAGCGCATTCCCACCGAGGAAATTCTCGCCGGCCTGAAAGCGCCTGAAGATGGCGCTGCGATTGTATTCGAAGGCATTGTTCGCAACCATTCGCGCGGAAAGCAAACCTTGTATCTTGAATACGAAGCATATGAACTGATGGCGCTCGTGAAAATGCAGCAGATCGGCGCGAAGATGCGCGAGCAATTCGCGATTGACCGTCTGGCGATGGTGCACCGCCTCGGACGCCTGGAAATTGGCGAGACCAGCGTGGTCATCGGCGTCAGCGCGGCGCACAGAGGGGCGGCGTTCGACGCATGCCGCTACGGAATCGACACGTTGAAGCGCACTGTGCCGATCTGGAAGAGGGAATATTTCGCCGACGGCGCCGTTTGGGCCGATGGCGAGAAGCCCTCTGCGGAAGCCTTTTTGCCCGGAAGCTCATCTACACCCTAGATGATTCGACCCGCGACATTCTGCGCGGCCCTCGCGGCCGCTTTTCTTTCGTGTGCCTCCATCGTGAGCGCGCAGACAACCGGGCGCCGGCAAAATCGCATTCGCGTTGAGACGGATGTGGTGACTGTGCCCGCCACCGTACTTGATTCGAGCGGCAAGCCCGTCGCCGACCTGCCGCAATCGGCGTTCAAATTGTACGAGAATGGCGTGGAGCAGAAAATCGACCGCTTCGAGACGCAGACAAACCGCCCGCTGGAGCTCGCCTTGATGGTGGATTCGAGTCTGAGCACCACGAAGGACATGAGATTTGAAAATGAAGCCACGGCACGCTTCATCCGCCTCGTGGTGCGGCCCGCCGATTTGCTTTCCGTTTTTGAATTCTCCGACGATGTGTATGAGCTCTCGGGTTTTTCTTCCAACATTCGCAAGCTCGAAGCGTCGGCGCTAACCATCTCGCCCGGAGCCGGAACATCACTGTACGATGCCATTGTGCTTGGCTCGCAGCAGCTCAGCAAATTGCCGAAGGATCGCCGCCGCGTGATCGTGCTGGTTACGGATGCCGGCGAAACGACCAGCAAATCAACATTCGAGACGGCGCGGCGGGCCGCAATTCAATCAGAAGCGTTGCTCTATACCATTCTGATTCGTCCCGTGAAAACTGAAAGCGGCCGCAACACGGCCGGGGAACACGCCATCGAGACGATCATCGATTCGACGGGCGGCGCGATGTATTATCCCGACGAATTATCGCAACTCAACGACATGTTCGAGAAAATCAGCCGCGAGCTCCGCACGCAGTATCTGCTGAGTTACTACCCTACGCCCAAGTCCAAGCCGGGAACGTATAGCTCCATCGAGCTCGAGGTACCGGGCGGCAGCTATACTTTGCATTACCGGAAAGGATATTTTGCTTCAGGCGGCGACGAATGAGCCAGCAGGCTGATAACCCCGTTCATTTCTTGGAAGTGGCCGTTGAAGCTGCCGAAGAAGCCGGCGCGATCATTGCCGAGGCCGCGCACCGGCCAAAGAATATTTCGTACAAGGGCGAAGTGGATTTGGTAACCGAGACGGACAAGAAGGCCGAGGCCGTAATTCTCGCGCGGCTGCGTCACCATTTTCCGGGACACGCTATTGTCGCCGAAGAAACCGGCGCATCCGGCCCGGACGCATCGGCGAAATACAAATGGTATGTCGATCCGCTCGATGGAACGACGAATTTCGCTCATGGCTATCCAGTGTTCGCGGTCTCCATTGCTCTTCTTGAAAATGGAGAACCGCTCGTCGGCGCGGTTTACAATCCCGTGACGCGGGAGATGTTCAGAGCGATGCGCAACGAAGGCGCATATCGCGGCGACACCAGAATCCGCGTTTCGAGCGTGGAAACGCTCTCGAAGAGTCTCTTAGCCACCGGCTTTCCCAGCCACAAACGCGTCCAAAATCCCAATATTCACTATTATTGGGAATTCACCCTGCGCTCGCATGGAGTGCGCCGCGCTGGCTCAGCCGCTCTCGATTTGTGCTCTGTGGCGTGCGGCCAATTTGAGGGCTTCTGGGAATTTGGGCTGAAGCCGTGGGATACCGCGGCGGGAATACTACTGGTGCGCGAAGCGGGCGGCGCAATCAGCAACTTTTCGGGAGGCCCCTATTATCCGGGCGACAGGGAATTGCTCGCCTCCAACGGCCTGATTCATGGGGAAATGCAGGCGATTGCGGCGCAGGTGGCCGCGCAGGAGCCGGCGAGTTTGGCAGGCAACCCCGGCTAAGCTTTATGAACCAAACTATATGGGGGCCATTTCTTCCTTCAGGATTCCGCAAATTCCAATTGCCATTGGCCTCAAGTACAGGCAAAAAGTACAGGTAATTTGCCGCGCACGCCGGGGGATTTGTCGCTTTACTCCCGCGAATGCCGGATGTTAGCCTGAGATTGCACCAAAAACTTCGAATGTCCTACGTTCACACATTAATTCAACCAAGACGACGTCCAACTCTGGCGGAGCCGTGGCATCGGCTGAAAGGCCGCTGGCGCAATGGCGGCGTCGAAGAGTATTCGCTGGGGCAGTCGCACGGGATGCGCCAGCTCCGGCGGTTGCATCTGCGCGCGGGAATTGAAGTCAACGAACATCAAATAGGCCTCGAAGGCCTTCCCGAGGCATTCCGTGGCTTCCGCATTGTTCACCTGACCGACCTTCACCACGGCCTGTATTTTCCGGCCGAGGCTCTCGCTGCCGTCGTTGAGCTTACCAACGAACTTGAGCCCGATCTGATCGCCGTGACTGGGGACTTTGTAACCAGGTCGCGCAATTATATTGAGCCTGTCGCGCAAATGCTCGGCGGCCTTCGCGCGCGCTCGGGAGTATTTGCGGTGCTGGGGAATCATGATTTTCGCGTTGGCGCCGACGAAATCGCGCACGCTCTCGGTCACCACGGAATCGAAGTGTTGCGCAACAGGCACATCAAACTGCGTCGCGATGGCCAGAAGATTTATCTGGCGGGTGTGGACGACTTGCTCTACCGCGCCGACTTGTGCCGCGCCATGCGCGGTGTTCCGGATGGCGCGCCCACCGTGTTGCTCTCTCACAATCCCGCGATCATCGACGAGGCCGCGGACATGGGAATCAATTTGGTTTTGTCCGGCCACACCCATGGCGGCCAGGTGAAGTTGCCGTTGATCGGCTGCGTTTATGGGCGCTCCGAAAGACGGATGCGCTTCAAAATTGGCCACGACTCTCTCGGTTCAACGCAGATTTACGTAAGCCGCGGCATCGGCACAGTCGTGCTGCCCGTGCGCTACCGCTGCCCTTCTGAGATTCCTCATTTTGTTCTGGAACCCTTGCAAGACCGCTTGCACGAAGATTCCCGTTCCCCGTATGCTGCTGGGTGGCAATCTGCCCGGCCTCATGCGTCCACTCTTGCGTGTCGTTGATCTGATCCGAAAAAAACGAGACGGCGGGGAACTGACCCGCGAAGAAATAGCCTTCCTTGTCGAAGGCGCAGCGCGCGGAACTGTGCCCGATTACCAACTCGCAGCCTGGCTGATGGCCGTGGTGTGCCGCGGTATGACGCGCGCCGAGACTGCCTCGCTTACTGAGGCGATGTTGCGCTCGGGCGAGGTGATGGATTTTTCCGCCCTCCCTGCCGCGAAAGTGGACAAGCATTCCACAGGCGGCGTCGGCGACAAGACGTCTCTCGTCGTTGCGCCCATTGTCGCCGCAGCCGGACTCTACGTTCCCATGATCAGCGGCCGCGGCTTGGGACATACGGGCGGAACGCTGGACAAGCTCGAATCCATTCCCGGATTTCGCGTCGACCGCTCCTTGAAAGAATTTCGCGCGGCCCTTATCGCCTGCCGCTGCGCCCTTGGTGGACAAACTCCCGAAATTGCGCCCGCGGATAAGAAGCTCTACGCCCTGCGCGACGTCACCGGAACGGTCGAAAGTCCGGCGCTTATTTGCGCGTCTATCATGAGCAAGAAGCTCGCAGAGGGAATCGGCGCGCTGGTGCTCGACGTAAAAGCGGGCGACGGCGCCTTTATGAAGAAAGAATCCGATGCGATTGCGCTCGCGGAACTGCTCGTCGACACGGGCAAGAAAATGGGGAAGCGCGTCGTCGCGCTGATTACGGACATGGATCAGCCGCTCGGCAAGGCCGTCGGCAATGCGCTTGAGGTGCAAGAGTGCCTCGAAATAATGAACGGTGGCGGCCCCGAAGATTTGCGCGAATTGTGCCTCGAGCTTTCAGCGTGGATGCTGTTCCTCGGGGAACGAGTCCGCGATGTGGCGGCGGGCAGGAAGTTGGCGCAAGAAATGATTGCCACCGGGCAGGCTCGTGATACATTCCGTCGAGTTGTGCAGCAACAGGGTGGCGACGCGAGCGTTGTGGATGATCCGTCGCGTTTACCTCGTGCGCGGCACACGGAAACGGTGCGCAGCAAGCAGAATGGATTTGTCGCGCAGATTGCCTGTGAGCGCGTGGGCGTGGCAAGCCTGATTCTGGGCGGTGGCCGTGAGAAACAGGATGACGCCATCGACCCTGCCGTGGGAATCGTGCTGGAAAAGAAAATCGGAGACGCCGTCAAGTCTAGCGACGCGCTTTGCACCGTGCACTACAACGCCGACGCCAGACTGCAAGAAGCGATGGCGATGCTCGAGGATAGTTTTGTGATTCGCGCGCAGGCGCCTCCGCGAGCGCCGCTGGTTCGCAAAATCGTCGGCGCGTAACTATCCACAATCGTTATTTTTCGGGAGAGTGGAATGCAACGCTGGGTTGGTTTGCTGGGCATGCTCACGATTCTCGCCCTCGCCTATCTCTGCTCGACGAATCGCCGCGCCATCCGCCTGAAAACCGTTCTTTGGGGCCTCGCGCTTCAAATCACTTTTGCATTCATTGTCCTCGACACCAGCATCGGACGCGCAACTTTCAGCTTCATCGGCGGCGCGGTCGACAAACTCCTTTCGTATTCGTTTTATGGCTCCGAGTTCGTTTTCGGGAACCTCGGCACGCAAAATTCCAAGATGGGTTTTTACTTTGCGTTTCAGGTGCTGCCCACGATCATTTTCATCGCGGCACTTTTCGCGGTGCTTTACTACTACGGCGTCATGCCGTTTATCGTCAAGCAGGCCGCGAAAGTAATGACCAAGCTGATGGCCGCCAGCGGCGCCGAATCCCTCAACATCGCCGCCAGCATTTTCATGGGGCAGACGGAAGCGCCGCTCACGATTCGCCCATATTTGCCGGACGTCACCAAATCCGAATTGATGACGATTATGACCAGCGGCATGGCCCACGTCTCCGGCGGAATCATGGCGGCGTACATCGCCTTCGGCGTCGACGCCAAACATTTAATCACCGCCGTTATTATGACGGCCCCCGGCACGCTGCTGCTCTCGAAGATGCTGGTACCGGAAACGGAGAAACCGCTGACGGCAGGCCGCGTCGAAATGGCGAATCTCGAGAAGGATCCGAACGCTCTCGGCGCGCTGTCTCGCGGCACAATCGACGGCCTGCACCTGGCGCTCAATGTCGCGGCCATGCTGATTTCGTTCATCGCCATTATTTATTTGTGCGACGGCATTTTGGGCGGCCTCCACAACTGGCTCGCTCCGCATGGCCTCACCTATTTCCCGTCGAGCCTCGAGCAACTGTTCGGATGGATACTTGCGCCGGTGGCTTGGTTGATCGGCGTGCCGTGGCACGACTCGGGCAAAATCGGCGGCCTGCTCGGTACGCGCATGGTGCTCAACGAACTGATCGCCTATGGACGCCTAGGGCCGATGAAAGCGATGCTCGATCCGCGCTCATTCACGATTGCCACTTACGCCCTTTGTGGTTTTGCGAATTTCAGCTCGATTGGAATTCAGATCGGCGGCATCGGCGCCCTCGCCCCCAATAAGAAAGACGAACTGGCGCGGTTGGGAATTCGCGCAATGCTCGCTGGAACCGCCGCGAATTTGATGTCGGCATCGATAGTTGGAATCATGTTGAAGTGAGCGCGCGAGCCAAAGCGAAATCCTCTGGTGGCGGAGAATTCGCGCGCGCCGAGCGAGCTGCGAAGTTCATTCGCGCGAAAACAAAGCTGCGGCCGAAAATCGCGCTGGTGCTTGGCTCCGGACTTGGCGCTTTCGCCGATGGACTCGAATCTGCCACGCGAATCCCATACGAGCGCATTCCTCATTTCCCGCGTTCCACGGCTGCTGGACATGCGGGACGCCTCGTTATCGGCAAAGTTGGGGACGTTGCCGTCGCTGCAATGCAGGGCCGCGTGCATTTCTACGAGGGATACTCGCTCGCGGATGTGATTTTCCCGATGCGCGTTTTTGGCAGGATGGGAATCCGCGCGGCCATCTTGACGAACGCAGCGGGCGGCATCAATCTGGGTTTCAAACAGGGAACGCTGATCGTGATGCGCGACCACATTAACTTGCAGGGCTCGAATCCCTTGATTGGGCCGAACGACGAGCGCTTCGGGCCGCGGTTTCCGGACATGACTCACGCCTACTCCAAAACCTATCGCGCGGCGGCGCTGGAAGAAGCGCGTCGCTTAGGCATCGAAGTTTCAGAAGGCGTGTACGCGGCGCTTACGGGTCCGAGCTATGAAACGCCGGCGGAGATTCGCTGCCTGCGCACGATTGGCGCGGACGTAGTGGGAATGTCCACCGTGCCAGAAGTGATTGCGGCGCGTCACATGGGAATGCGCGTGCTGGGAATTTCCTGCGTCACGAACATGGCCGCTGGAATTCTCGATAAGCCCCTCGACCACGGCGAAGTGCTGGCCACGGGCGAGCGCGTGAAGGACAATTTTATCGCGCTTTTGCGCGCGGTCCTCCCGCGCATCGCTGCGGACTTGAATTGAGCTGGACTGGAAATAAAGTGTGAGCGACGAAGAAAAATTGGTCGCGGCGGCGCGTCAGGCGCGTGAGCGCGCGCACGCCCCTTTTTCTGAGTTTCGCGTCGGCGCGGCGGTGCGGACAAAATCTGGCCGTACTTTTGGCGGCTGCAACGTCGAAAACGCGAGCTACGGCCTGACGATTTGCGCCGAGCGCGTCGCCATCTTCAAAGCTATTTCGGAAGGCGAGCGCGAATTCGAGGCCATCGCCGTCGTCACGGACACGGATACGCTGACGCCACCGTGTGGCGCCTGCCGCCAAATCATCTGGGAATTTTGCGGCGACGTGCCGGTGATTCTCGCGAATCTGAAGGGTAAAGTTGAGCGCGAAAGTTCCGCGAAGTTGCTGCCCCGGCCCTTCGATTCCTCGAACTTGTAGCTCAGGTCTCGTCCCGATGATTCGTATCGGGACTGACCCGAGGTTTTGCGTGCGCGGATTCCTGCAGGGAAGCGGTCACCGCCCGCGGAGAATGGGAGAGCAATCTCTCGCTCCGCGCGGAAAAACCAGTGAGAGGTAGCTCCATGAAAAAACTCTTTCTTGCTTTTTTCTTCCTTGCCGCCGCCACCACTCTTTCTGCTCAATCGAAAACGCGCGTCGATTTGATCATCACCGGCGGCACGGTAGTGACGATGGACGCGGCGCGTCACGTTTACAGCGACAGCGCGATCGCCATCCGCGGCGACTCGATTGTCGCCGCAGGCTCGCAAAGTGATATCGCTTCACGCTACGACGCGGCGCGCACGATTGACGCCCACGATGAAATCGTCATGCCGGGATTAATCAACGGTCACCAGCACGCCGCGATGAGTTTGTTTCGCGGCTTGGCGGATGACCTCGCTCTCAACGACTGGCTGCAAAAATACATTTTCCCCGCAGAAGCTCGCAACGTCACGCCGGATTTTGTTACTTGGGGCACCCGGCTTGGCGTCCTCGAAATGCTGCGCGGCGGCACCACCACCTATGCGGACATGTATTACTTCGAAGACGAAGTGGCGCGCGCGACCAAGGAAGCGGGAATGCGCGGCGTCCTCGGCGAAACCATTATCGATTTTCCCGCTCCTGATAACAAGAACGTGCCGCAAATGCTCGCCTACACGGAGAATTACATTAAGCACTGGCAGGGCGACCCTCTCATCACGCCGGCCATTGCGCCGCACTCAATCTATACGTGCTCGACGAAAACGCTGCAGGAAGTGGCGGCGCTGGCTCGCAAATATCATGCGCCGATTCTGATTCACCTCGCCGAAGCGCCCTTCGAGGGCGAGCAGAGCCGCGCGAAATACGGCCTTTCGCCCACCGCGTATCTGGAAAACATCGGCGTCCTCGGCCCGGACATCACCGCGGCGCATTGCGTTTGGGTGGACGCCGGCGATATGGAGTTGCTCGCCAGCCGCGACGTTGGCTGCGTCCACAATCCTTCCAGCAACATGAAGCTCGCCAGTGGCACGAGTCCCGTCGTCGATTTAATTGCAGCGGGCGTGCCCGTTGGATTGGGCACTGACGGAGCCGCGAGCAACAACGATCTCGACATGTTCGAGGAAATGGACCTTGCGGCAAAGCTGCAGAAACTCGCGCGCATGGATCCCCGCGTTTTACCGGCGGAGCAAGTTGTAGCCATGGCTACCATCAATGGCGCGCGCGCGTTGCACATGGAAAAACAAATCGGTTCGCTCGAAGCAGGCAAAAAAGCGGACGTGATTCTGATCCGCACGGACGCACCGCACGCGACCCCTATGTACAATATCTATTCGCAACTTGTTTACGCGTTGAAGGCGAGCGACGTCGACACGGTCATAGTCGGCGGCAAAATCGTCATGGAGCACCGCCACATGTTGACGCTCGACGAGCCTCAAATCCTGGCCAAAGCACGCGAGTACGCGAAAAAGATTCAAGCCTCTCTCGCGCCCGCGAAATAATTATTCGACGCTATTTTGAAATCCACTGAACCGCTTGAAGATCGCTTGCAGTTGTGACTCCGACTAAGAGTCTTTTCGAATCTCGTTGCGTTTCCGGTCCGTCTTGGCGGCCATCGAGCGGAGCGTCTCCGGGACGTTTTTATTTGTCGCCAGGATTTTCACGTCGCGCACGGTCAGCCGGGGGAGGAGGTGCAGTGAAATATCGAGCGGCGTTTTTGAATTGGTAGTCAGGTTGCGAACGATGCTGTAATTCTTCATCCACAGGCGGTTATTCGAAATCGAGCGCAGCACCTCGCCGGAAAGCACTGTCATCGCGGCAAAAGCCTCGACCTCCGACTCCGTCAGACGCGCCGATTGCAGCACGGCGCGCTGCACCACTTTATTTGGATCGCGGATCAGCGCGATGCGCTCCTCACGTCCGCCCAACAGTCCGAGTTGTACCCGTTGCACCACGTTCATCTTCGCTAGCCGCTGGATCAGCGTCTTGCGTTTTTCAGGGTCGACAGCGGCAATGGCTACCGCCTCTTCAAGATCTTTCGCGTCGAGCGCCCCTTTTTGCAGCTCTGCAATCTGATTGCGCTGTTCCGGATTCGCAGTCGTCGATGACGCCAGCGCGATCACAAGAGCCGGAGACGAAGTTAACCGTTCCAGATTGTCGAGCAGCGCTTGGATTCCAGCAGCGGAAAGGTGGTGCACGACTCTTTCAACCAGTGGCGGTGGGCACGAGACGTTTTTTGCCAGTGCGTCTGCGATTCCGGGCTTTGCCGCCAAGTTTTCCGCGCAGTAGTGAAAAAGCGCGGGTGCAGCGTCAGCACGTTCCAGCGCCGCCAGAAAATAATCGCTCGGAACGCTCAGCAGGGCTGAAGCCGCGCGTTGCGCCACTCCTTCCTCTGTATCCAAGGCCAGCACGGTTAGTGCCTCCGCGCGGTCTGCCGGAGAAAGAGACACACCGCCAGTGCAGATTGCCAGTTTGCGCTCGGGCCGCGCGCGGCCGGCCAAAATTTCCGCGCGAACGTCATTCGATACTTCGTTGCTAATCTTCGTCTCCTGGACTGGATTTCAAATTGTCGCGCGTCAGCGTTATTTTCCCCGGTTCCCCCGGCGGTCCAAGCGGAGCCACCGTGTGGCCATTGAGTTCGAGAAGCACGGCATTCGATTTGCTGGAAGAAACCGTGAAACTTGTTTTCGCATGAACGGTCAAGGTGCGCTGCGCTTCCAATGTGCCGGAGAAAACAACTTTGCCATCAGCAAGCACGCTGACGGTCGATGTCTCGCCGGCCTCCACTTTCAACTCCATCTGCCCAGCAGACGCCGCCGGACTTTCCGTGGGCAAGGTCGCTGGCGAAGTTGTCGCGGGGTTTTTCGGAGACGCCGTAGTCGGCGCGGCGGAATTCGCCTGTGGGTTCGCTGACGGCGCCGAGTTCGGTGTCGTCTGCGCCGCAGCCGGAGGCGCGACAGCCTGCGGCGGCTGGGTCGCTCGGGTGGTCGCGGCGTCGCCGGCGGACGTACTCGCCGCTGGACTGGATGCCGCCGTCTTCGAATGATGGAATCGCGCCACCAGCGTCTTGAAAATCGGATGCTCGTGATGCCACGCGCTGATTTCCGTGCCGTAGCGGTGATGGACGTACCACACGCCGGCGACCAGCAAGATCGCGACGGCAATCGCGCCGCCTATGGCTGTCCAGTTGGTGCGCTTGCGCACCGGCTCTTTCGTCCACACCGCAATTTCCGGACGTTCGTGCGTCTCCATCGCGTATTCAGCAACCAGGTTTTCCTCGTCCAACCCCAGAAATCGTGCTACGGAGCGTATAAAGCCGCGATTGAAGATGCCGCCAGGCAGCCGCTCCCACTGCTCATTTTCGAGCGCCTCCAAAAAACGCACACTGATGCGCGTCGCCGCGGAAATTTCCTCCAAAGACACTCCGCGCATTTCGCGCTCGCGTTTCAAATGTTCGCCGAACAGATGTGTCGATTCCATCGAGAGGTCTGCACAAAAAATATAGGCGGCCACTCGGGGAGTGTCAATCAAAGGTCTTGCGCCCTGTACTATGCCGTTGAGTGAGATTTGCCTTTCGCGCACCCCAAAAACGCGGCGGTTGCAGTCCCGTGTCACCAAACCTATAATGAAAACGCTCTGGAAGGTGGCCCTCGGAGAGTCATTCGGACTCTCACCGTGCTCATGCAAAACGTGCCCGAATCAAAGTCTTTTGATGGTGTAGAGCGTCGCCGCAACCCTGCGTTGCCCGTCGAGCCTGGCTACGGAAGCGAAAT